>JALSLF010000445.1 GCA_026988445.1 Bacteroidales bacterium | reverse complement strand
TATTCTGAAAACATCATCTAAGGCATCTGTAAATTCAATAATTTTTCCGGGTATTGCTAAGCACATAGTATATAATTGTTAAACTGTTAAATTGTTAAATTGTTAAACTGTTAAATTGTTAAATTGTTAAACTGTTAAATTGTTAAACTGTTAAATTGTTAAATTGTTAAACTGTTAAATAGTTAAACTGTTAAAACTAGTCCAACTATTGGCGGATTGTAAAATTGCTAAACTGTTAAATTACTAAAACTTGTCCGCCCATTGGTAGATTGATTATTGTTGCATTTCTAAATTGATATATTATTATTTATGTAAACTAACTGTCCATACGAGATATTTTCATCGTTGGGCGAAAGTTGTTTATGAAAATGTAAATTATAATCTTTAGATAGATTTTTGAGAATTAAATCGACTAAAAGTGCATTCTGAAAAACACCCCCGCTAAAAGCTAAATCTTCTATTTGATATTTTTCCGCTACTAATTTAATAATTTCAATCAAACTTAAATGAAATTTTAGTGCAATTTCGTCAATTTTTACCTTATTTACTAAATCATCAATAATTTTTTTTATTAAAGTTGATGTGTTGACTTGTTCGTTTTGTAATTCGATTGAGTAATATTTTTGGTAATTTTTATTTTTTAAATAAAAGTTAAGGGCTTTATTTTCAAGCAACATAGCCGCTTCACCTTCAAAAGAGTTGATGTTTTTAATATCCAAAAGCGCTGCAACGGCATCAAAAAGCCTTCCTACACTGCTTGTTTGAATATTTCCGCTTTTGTTTAATAATTTTTGATAGATTTTCAGTTCATTATTTGTGAATTTGCCGGAAATAATTTTGTTTGCTTTATTAATTTGTCGGCATAAAGACAATGCCGGCAAACGCGGTTCCATAGCAAATTTATCCAAAGCAATATGTGGGAAATATGCAAAATAGCTTAATCGCTGTATTTTATGATTTTGATACGAAAAAAATTCTCCACCCCAAATGTTTCCATCTTCACCCAAACCTACACCGTCCCATACAATACCCAAAATGTTTTTTTCCGGAACGATTAATCCGTTTTCGGCAAGCATGGCAGCAAAATGCGCTTTATGATGTTGTACTTGGTGCAGTTCAGTATCAAATTTATCGGATAGTTCTTTGCCTAATTGAGTGGAAAAGTATTGCGGGTGCTTGTCGGCAACAATTACATCGGGTTTTGTTTCAAAAAGTTTAAAATAATGACCTAACACTTTCTCAAAACTTTCTTGTGATTCATAACTTGTTAAATTACCAAGATATTGACTTACATAAGTATTGTTTTGGGTATGAAAACAAAAGCTGCTTTTCAGTCCTGCACCCATACCGAGTAAAGTTTTATTGCTTTGAATGTTTTTATACGGATCGATAAAAGTAGGAGATAAGCTGCGCGAACGGCGAATAATAATTTTTTGATGATATAAAGGACTAAATCTCAGTACGCTATCGTCTTGTGGTACAACAATTTCTCTATTATTAGCAATAATTAAATCGGCAATTTTATTTAATTCGTTTGCAGCTTTATCATCTTCATAAATAATCGGCGATTCACTGATGTTGGCACTTGTAGCAATAACCGGAAAATCGATACCTTTTAATATAAGATGATAGAGTGGCGTATAAGCTTTCATAACACCTATTTGCATTAATCCGGGTGCTATTAAATCAATTTGTAGTCTTGATTTTAGTTTTTCTTTTAACCGGAACAATACAATTGGGGCTTGTATGCTTTGATAACTGATTTTCTCATCATCACAGGCATAAACATCGGCAAAAAGCAATTTGTCATCAGGATACATTAAAGCAAAGGGTTTAAACGGACGATGTTTTCGGTGTCTTAGTGTTTCAATTGTTTTTCTGTTTGTTGCATCTGCCATTAACAAATAACCGCCAATGCCTTTTATGGCAATAATCTTACCTTCGGTAAGGCTTGTTTGAATAAGTCGTATAATTTCCTTTTGTGTATAATTTTTCTTTGAATTAAGTACCGACATTTCTACGGCACAAGCGGCACACGAATTGGTTTGCGAATAATATCTTCTATCCAAGGGGTTGTTGTATTCAGGAGCACAAATCTTGCACATTGTGAATTTATCCATTGTTGTGTTTTCCCGGTCGTAAGGCAATTTTTTGATAATGGAATATCTGGGACCACAATTGGTACAAGTAATAAAAGGATATTGATAACGCCTGTTTTGTTCATCAAAAAGTTCATTTAAACAATCATTGCAGATACCGTAATCAGGTGTTAATAGCAGGTTTGGTTTTTGGGTATCTTCAGAATGAATTATTTGAAAAGCATCAAATTTTTTTTGTTCAATTTCATAAATAGCACTTTTAGTAATGATTGCCAATTCAGGAGGGTTCGTTAAAATATCATTGTAAAAATTATTAATCAAATTAAAATCGCCGTTTACTTCAATATGAACACCGGTATTTGTATTATTTACCCAACCCCTAAGTTTGTATTTCAAAGCTTTTTTATAAACAAAAGGGCGAAAGCCAACGCCCTGTACTTGTCCGTGAAAATGTATATGAAATGATGGCATATAATTAGTTAAATTCTTGTTTTAAGATATTTTGAACCCTATGTTTTATCTCGGGAAGATTGTAAATTATTGTTTCCCATACTACCCATATCTCGATAGCATGATATTCGTGTAGGATAAAATTTCTAAATGAACGAACATAGAGCCATGGGTAATCATACTTTTCTAAAACCCCACTGTCTATTTGTACAATTGCTTCACCGATAATAGAAAATTGAAATAATACAGCACTTTGAATAACTTTATCATTTAAAAAGGACTGTTTTGTTAAGTTATTTGTAAACTCTTCGATAAGGTTTATTGCTTCTAAAATATGTACTAATCGTTCTTTGTTTGAAATTGAACTATTTTTCATAAATTAGTGTTAAGTCTTTAAGAATTCTTTTTTTAACATTCTCTTTAAGCGCATTTTTCATTACTAAATCAATTGGTAAGGGTGTGATCTGTTCTAATTGAAATTTTATTTCTGCTAAATCTAAAAGTGTAAATTTACTTTTTTTGTCAACTTCTAACATAAGGTCAATATCACTATTGCGGTCATTCTCTTGTCGTGCAAATGAGCCGAAAACCCATACTCGAAGAATTTTAGCATGTTTTGAAAAATAAGTTTTAATGGTTTGTATTGTTTTTGTTCGATTAATTATATTTTTTGAGTAAGTAATTTGTTTTTCTTCAAGCTTTAAATCAGAATTGTTTTCGTTTTGATATAAATTATATTGAATACCAAATTGTTTACAATAATTAATAAAATCATTTTTTTCTAAACCCGATAATAATCGAGCTTTTTCAAAAGACATTTCTTTAGAAAAAACGAACATTAAAGCAGCATAAAGCCTTAATTTTTTACCGGCAAACTCATTGTTGTCTTTAAATATGTTTCCGGGTATATTGAATTTAATTTCCATCACTTTTTAATCTGTTTTTTCAACCACTCATACCATTTGTCCATACCTTCGCCCGAAGTAACTGAAAGTTCAAAAAATTCAAGATGATGATTTACGCGCAAAGCATATTCTTTTGCTTTTTCAACATCAAATTGCACATAAGGTAATAAATCAATTTTATTGATAATGCAAATATTCGAATGCAAAAACATATCGGGATATTTTATGGGTTTATCATCGCCTTCGGTAGTGCTGATAATTACCACCCGTTTGTTTTCACCTAAATCAAATAGTGCCGGGCAGACTAAATTACCCACATTTTCAATAAAAAGTATGGAATTTTCTTGCGGGTTTAGTTCTTTAACGGCTTTATTAACCATATCGCTGTCCAGATGGCACGCCTGTCCGGTATTAATTTGCACCACAGGGATTTGTATGGCTTGTATCCGGTTTGCATCATTAAATGTTTGTTGGTCGCCTTCAATAACACTAAAATTTATTTCACCGCTCAAATCTTTTAATGTTCGTTCCAGTAAACTGGTTTTTCCTGAGCCCGGGGAACTGACCAAATTAAGTGCAAAAATATTTTTTGCTTCAAAATATCCGCGATTGCGTTCTGCCAATAAATTATTGGTATTTAAAATATCTTGTTCTATTTCTAGCACTGTTTTTTCATGGTGATGGTGATCATGAGCATGTCCATGCTGTTGGTCGTGATGGTGATGCTCATGATTGTGGTCATGATTGTGCGTATGATGATTATCAATTATTAAGTTTTCAGTTTGCACCTTAGGCGGTTTACTGATTAAAATACTGTCCGTTTGTCCGCATCCACATGTTGTACACATAATATAAATTTTTAAACTGTTAAAACTTGTCCGACCACCGTCGGGTTGTTCATTGATTATTGTTTATTGAGTATTTCATTACTAAACTGTTATAACTTGTCCGATAGTTAGTGAATTAAATATACTGACCGGTTCCCGTTTTTTGTTGTTTATTCTAAATTTTAATTATCAACTACTCAACTTTAAACTTTTAAACGAACATTTATATAGCCGTAATTGCTTTAACTTTTAGTTCTTTGCCTGCAATAATTTCCGTAAAAAAATCATTACATTTCGGGCATTGATCAAACACCGATTTTGTGTTAAAAATATGACCACAACTTACACATTTTGCTTTGGCTTGAATAATATTAATTTTTCTTTCCGCATTTTCCAAAACAGTACCGGTAACTGCCATATTCCACGCAAAATCCAAAGCTTCAAATTCTATTCCCGATAAAGTACCAATATCCATTTCAATGGTCTCCGCCTTTCGGAGATTGGCTTTTTCAATTTCTTTACGGGCAATATCAATAATTCCCATTACAATAGATAATTCATGCATAAAGTTTGATTATTACAAACTCAAAGTTACATAATTTTATAAAAGAAAGCAAATGATATAAACTCATTGATTATTCCTAATGCGTTGATTTATTTTTATTTAGATTGAATTAAAATTAACATATTTATACATCTATATATTCGGTGTTTGAAATAATTTTTATAAATTGCATGCACCTAATCTAATCTAAACTAACTATGTTTATACTGGGTATCGTATATAAATTTCTATCCTTAGGCAAAAATAAAATCCTTTCAAATATAATTACCATCTACTTTTCGGAAATAATACTACTTAATAAAATCCGGTATCATGAATGAATCAGAAAAAAAGAATACTTATTATGAAGAATTTAGGCGCGCGGGAATTTCGCGACGTGATTTTCTGAAATTTGCCAGTTTCGCAGCAGCTACTATAGGTTTAGAATATAGTGCTATGGGCAAAGTTGTCGAAGCCTTGGAAACGAAAGAACGAGTACCTGTAATTTGGGAACATTTTCAAGAATGCACCGGTTGCAGTGAATCATTTACTCGTTCTGCTCATCCTCTTGTTGCAGATATTCTGTTCGATTATATTTCATTAGATTATACCGATACACTAATGGCAGCTTCCGGATTTAAAGCCGAAGAAGCCAAGCATGAATCGATGAAAAAACATCACGGCAAGTATATTTTGGTAGTAGAAGGAGCTATACCAACAAAAGACGGTGGTGTTTATTGTGCAATTGCGGGACGAACAGCAATGGACATTTTAAAAGAATCAGCAGAAGGTGCAGCAGCCATAATTACCTATGGAAGTTGTTCATCGTATGGAGGTATACAAGCGGCACATCCAAATCCAACAGGTTCAGTACCTGTAAGGGATATTATAAAAGATAAGCCGATTGTTCAAGTCCCGGGTTGTCCTCCAATTGGTGAAGTGATGACAGCAGTTATAGTACATTATATAACTTTTGGACGTTTACCTCAATTAGATTCGGAAGGAAGACCCAAAGAATTTTATGGCAAAAGAGTTCATGACAGTTGTTACCGCCGACCTTATTTTGATGCCGGATTATTTGCAGAAACTTTTGACGATGCAAGTGCAAAAAAAGGTTATTGTTTATATAAATTAGGTTGTCGAGGACCGGTTACCTACAACGCTTGTGGAACAGTTGGTTGGAATGGTGGAGTAGGTTTTCCGATAAAGTCCGGTAATCCATGTATCGGATGCAGTGAATCGGGATTTTGGGATAACGGACCATTTGTAGAACGTTTGATAAATGTTTCCGGCGGAGAAATTGAGAGTACAGCCGATAAAATTGGAAAAATCGTTCTGGGTGCTACCGTTACAGGTGCCGTAGTACATGGAATTGCAGCTAATATTGCCAAAAAGAAAGAGTTGCGGGAAGGATTAAAAAGAGGCATTGAAAATGTAGAAAAAATTGATAATAAATTAAACGATTAGGCTATGGCAGTTAATGTAAAAAGATTAGTAATTGACCCGATTACTCGTATTGAAGGTCATCTTAGAATAGAAGCAGAAATAGAAAATGGTGTAGTAACCAATGCGTATAGTTCGTCAACAATGGTTCGTGGTTTGGAAAAAATTGTTGAAGGCAGAGACCCGCGTGATGTTTGGGCTTTTGTGCAGCGCGCATGCGGTGTATGTACCACAGTTCATGCCATAGCATCTATTCGTGCTGTGGAAGATGCTTTGGGTATAGTTATTCCTCCCAATGCTGAGTTAGGCAGGAATTTAATTACGGCTGCTCATGCTTTGCAAGATCACGTTGTGCATTTTTATCATTTACATGCTTTAGATTGGGTGGATGTTACACAAGTATTAAATGCTGACCCTAAAGCAACTTCTGCATTGGCACAAAGCATATCAAAATGGCCCAAAAGTTCACCGGGTTATTTTGCTGATGTAAAAGCCAAAATTAAACGTTTTGTAGAAAGCGGACAACTTGGAATCTTTGCTAACGGGTATTGGGGGCATCCTGCCTATAAATTACCTGCCGAGGTGAATTTGCTAGCTGTGGCTCATTATCTGGAAGCACTGGAGTGGCAAAAAGAAATAGTTAAAGTACATACCATAATCGGAGGTAAAAATCCACATCCGCACTTTTTGGTTGGAGGTTTGGCAACGGCCATTAATACCGAAGATCCGGGAGCGCTTAACACAGAAAAACTGGCAATGATCGGTAAATTATTTACGGATGCTAAAAAGTTTGTAGATGAAGTGTATATTCCTGATTTATTAGCAATTGCCTCATTCTATAAAGATTGGGGAGCAATAGGTGCAGGATTTAAAAATTATTTATCTTATGGAGATTTGCCTACGAATGGATATAATGATCCTTCCAACTTTAAAATGCCGCAAGGAATAATTTTAGATGGTGATTTAACAAAAGTACATCCTGTAGATTTTAGAGAAAGCTCCACTATTCAAGAATTTGTAAATAAATCATGGTACGAATATACCGATGGAAATGAAAAAGGAAAGCATCCTTGGGACGGGCAAACTAATATTAAATATACCGGACCGGAGCCCCCTTATGAATATTTGGATGTTGATAAAGCATATAGTTTTGTAAAAACACCTCGCTATCAAGGAAAACCTATGGAAGTGGGTCCACTGGCAAGAATGCTGGTTGGTTATGTAAGTGGTAGAGAAGATTATAAAGAAGTGGTTGACTACGCTTTAAAAACACTGGATGTGCCTGCAAGTGCATTATTTTCAACTCTGGGAAGAACTGCAGCACGTGGCTTAGAAACCAAATTAATAGCCGGTTGGGCAATGGAGTTCTACAATCAATTGCTTACCAATATTAAAAATGGCGATACACGCATGGCAAATATGGAAAAGTGGGACCCGAAAACATGGCCCAAGGAGGCAAAAGGAGTGGGCTTTCAGGCAGCTCCAAGAGGTGGCTTAGCTCATTGGATAGTAATTAAAGATGGTAAGGTGGCTAACTACCAAATGGTAGTTCCTTCAACATGGAATGCATCACCACGTGACCCCAAAGGACAGATGTCTGCATATGAATCTACATTGATAGGAACACCGGTGGCTGATCCTAAAAATCCGGTTGAAATTATTAGGACCATTCACTCTTTTGATCCTTGTTTGGCATGTGCTGTTCATTTATATGATGAGCATGGCAAAAATATTTCGCAAGTGCAATTAGGCGGTGCGTGTACAATTTAATAGTAAAAATATATTGTTATGAATTTAAAAATAAAAACTTTTGATTATAAAAGGGTTTATGTTTGGGAATTGCCTGTTCGTTTCTTTCATTGGATTAATGTGTTAAGTCTAACCATTTTAACAATAACCGGTTTTGTTATTGCTTATCCGCCGGCAATTGCGTCAAGTGCAGAAGCTTCTACCAGTTTTTGGTTTGGTTATGTGCGCATGATCCACTTCATTACAGCATTTATTTTTATTTCAAATTTGTTGTTTCGTTGGTATTGGGCATTTGTAGGGAATGATTTTGCTTCGGTTAAAAATCTGATACCCTATAATAAAAATCGTTGGAAAAATTTGATTTATGTTTTTAAGGTTGATATTTTATTGATGAAAGATAAAGAACATAATTTTAATAATATCAGTATAGGACATAATACGGTAGCCGGTTTGTCTTATTTTGGGTTGATGATATTATTGTTTGTTCAAATATTTACCGGTTTAGCTCTTTATGCACCCACATCATCATGGTTTTTGCCGCATATGTTTACTTGGGTTACTCCTTTATTAGGAAGCGAATCTGTTGTTCGTTTTGTACACCATTTGATAACTTGGTTTATTATTGTTTTTTCAGTTATCCATATGTATTTGGTATTCTTCCATGATTATGTTGAAGGAAGAGGCGAAAGTTCTTCGATGGTGAGCGGTTTTAAATTTGTATTAAAACAAAGAGTTAAAGAAAAAGATTAATTTTTTAAAATAAATGTTGGATACTCGATATCGAATAATTATTTAAACTTAGATTTTCGAAACCGGAAGCAAAATGAGCTATTTTGCATAAAATAATAACTAAAAACAAAGCTATATGAATGTCGGAGTTTGGATATTAATATCAAACTCCGACTTATTATAATTTATATCTATGCTTGAAAAAGATACCAAAAAATTGCAAGAGAATTATTATCAAATAATGGACAGTTTTGATAATAAGCGCCCGGGGAGAATATTAATACTTGGGATTGGCAACTATTTGATGGGTGATGAAGGTGTTGGAGTTCATGCAATTCATACGCTTTCAAAAATGAAACTACCCGATTATGTTGATATAATAGACGGAGCAACAGGTAGTTTTGAGCTAATTCCCATATTAGCTGCTTATGATAAAGTAATAATGATTGATGCTACTATGGATAATAATCCGCCGGGTACGATTAAAGTGTTGTTTCCACGTTTTGCAGCTGATTTTCCTGTTGCTTTAAGTTCGCATGATATTGGTTTGAAAGATTTATTTGACGCTTTGGAGTTTAAAGAAGAAATGCCAAGACTTATTTTGATAACCGTTACCATAAAAGATATGCTTGCGATGAGTATTGAACTCAGTGAAGATGTTAAAAAAGCACTGCCTTCTATTGGTAAAAAAGCCATTGAATTGGCTGAAAAAATACATGAAGGAAAGATATTAAATTAAGGGACTACCACGAATTTTGTAGAATAAAGTAAATAATATTAAGATGTTGACTTTTGGTAAATTGTTATCGGTTGCTGGTTGCTGATTACGGGTAGGCGATAGTTGTCAAAATACATCTGTGTAGATTTGAGAATATCTGTGCTTAAAAAGTTATTTCCGTAGGCGAACTTAACGCACATAGTGTCCTTTGTAGTTAAAGTCAAAAACTAGGAAGATGTTTAAAATATGTTCAACTAACTATATATCCAATTTATATTTTTCCATTAGTGGTGGCAGAAGCTAAATTAAAAATGTTTGTTTATAAATTCATCGAATTTTTAATATATATTTTACCGGCAAATATCTGAAAAAACTTTAAAAATTATTATAAAATTTCACTATGTCTGATTATATAAATGACTTTCCACTTTTTGTAGGTATTTTAGCAGCAGTAATACATGTATTGTCCGGTCCGGATCATTTGGCTGCAGTGGGTCCTATTGCAATTAAAGAAAAACATAAATCGTGGCTTGTGGGTATTGCATGGGGAATCGGTCATATTGCAGGTATGAGTATAATTGGAATTTTATTTTATTATTTCCGCGATTATATTCCCATAGAGTTAATTTCAAATCATAGTGAAACAATAGTCGGACTTATTCTTATTGTAATTGGTATATGGGTCTTTTATAAATTAGCTTATCCTAAAAAATCAAGTACACACAGTCATATCCATATTCATAAAAATCAGGAAGGAATTATATATGCCCATTATCATCCACATGAACATGATGAATTAGAAGGTCATGAACACCTACACGCTTCTAAACAGTCAATTTATGCGGTTTTTGGGATTGGTACTTTACATGGTTTTGCCGGTATTTCGCATTTAGTTAGTTTATTGCCTACCCTTGCTTTTTCTACTCAAACTGCTGCAATTATGTATTTGAGTGGTTTTGCAGTTGGTACAATACTGGCTATGGTCTTTTTTTCAGTGATTTTAGGTCTTATGAGTCAAAAAATTGCCGATAGAGGTAAATACAAGCCTTATCAATATTTGAATGTATTAGCAGCTTCAATAGCCATTTTTGTAGGAATATTTTGGATCTATCAAAGCTGGTGAAAATTTGTATAAGTTGTCCGGTTACCGGCGGATTGGATAATAAGTATATTAGTAGATTGGATAATTAGAGCATAAAGAATTAATTTACTAATAAACTAATAAACCAATATCTAGGCACTTAAAACTTCATTTTCAGTTTGTGCGGAACCTGTCGGGAATTGAATGATTGGATCTTTATTTGGTTTTTTATTTTTTCTAATTTGGCGTAATATAACTCTTAAAACTTGAACTGCACGTTCTTGGTTAATTATTGTTTCCGGTGCTTGGTTTAATTCGGGCAATTCTGTAACCAGATACAAGAAATCACCGGAAATATTTATCAGTTTAAGAATATGTGCTTCGATTAATAAGCCATTGTTCCATTTACATGCAAAATTAACTTGTTCTACATCGCTTTTTACCAAAGCAATATCTTCATAGAAAAACTCACTTGATTTTTCATTTAGTACTTTATCTTCTAACCAGTCGTAGCTGCAAAAATAATAACTTAAATAATT
>JALSLF010000444.1 GCA_026988445.1 Bacteroidales bacterium | reverse complement strand
GGTAAAGTACGTTTTTACGAAGTAAATAACTCGCAAAAACAACTTACTCTTGAAGCAGGTTTTGTGGGGATTATAGACAAAAATACCGCAAAAAAACAAAAAATAAAGGACCCGAATTATTTGGCATGGAAAACTAAGTATTTTGATTTTAGCTATGGAGAGCGCATGGACGTAATTATTAAGAAATTAAATGCAGCATATCACGTAAATATAGTTCTTGAAAATAAAGATTTGAATAATAAAATTGTTTATACAACTTATAATAATCACTCCTTAGATACGGTATTGCAATTAATTGCTATTGTAAATAATCTGAAAGTTGAAAAAAAAGAGGATAAAATTGTGTTAAAATAAAGCTAAAAGAATGTATATTCGCTTTGTACTATTATAATGAATTTTGACCAAAAACCTGAAATATTACTTACTCGGAATGCTGATTATTTTTGGCATTACAAAAGTATATGCACAAGATTTTCCCGATAAAAAAATCACCCTTAAATTAAAAAACACAGCTCTTCATCAAGCATTTCGTGAAATCAGCAGACAAAGCGGATATTATTTTACCTATGAAGGTGATGTTTTGGATGCAAATAAAATTATCAATAAAAATTTTAGAAATACACCTTTAAAAGAATGTTTGGATGAAATTTTAAATGACAGCACACTTAAGTATCAAGTTTATGAAAATCATATAATTATAAAGAAGAAACATATCCCTTCCGTGGATAGTTTATTAAATAATCCGGCAATTAAAATTATTAAATTACAAGCAAAATTAGTGGATGCTGTTTCCGGCGATGCTTTAGCTTATGCATCAATAAGTGTACAAAACTCAAATATAGGCACGGTAAGTAATGAAAATGGATACTTTTTACTTAAAATCCCTAAAGAGCTTATAAATAAAAACTTATGTATTTCATACATTGGTTACAACAATAATTGTTTTCCCGCAATTAAATTATATCATCAAACACAAGTGATAAAACTATCCAGAAACTACGTTTCTTTACAAGAAGTTCTTATAAGAAATCGCGACCCAAGAAGCATTATCCAACGAGCTTTAAAAAAAATACCCGAAAATTATCCTCAAAAAGCAACATACTTAATCACATTTTATCGCGAAAAGGTAAAGCAGAAAAGTAAATACATGTTTTTATCCGAAGCGGTGCTAAAAATTTATAAACCGGCATATTTGAGTATGCAAAACGACTTGTTGCAAATTCTTAAATCCAGAACTTTTCATAATGTAGAAAAACAAGACAGTGTTCAGATGAAGTTAAAATCCGGATTAAAAACTGCACTGGTTTTAGATATTGTAAAAAACCGCCCTGATTTTATCAATATTGATTATTTTTCCGGATATAAATATCAAATCAGCGATATTGAAAGTTATGACAACAAAACGAACTATGTTATTGCTTTTAAGCCAAAAGATAATGAGAAAGACGCACTCTACCGTGGATTCATATACATTGACGCAGAAAGTTTAGCAATAATTGGAGCTGATTATGAAATAAGTCCGGATAGAATTTATGGCATGAACAACCGTTTTATTATAAAAAAAGAAAAAGGCTTAAAAGTAACTTTAAAAAAGGCAAGATATCAAATAAATTATCATCAGTGGAATGGTAAGTACTATTTAAAATATGTAAAAGCAGCGCTTAAATTTAAAGTAAAAATGAAAAAACAATGGTTTGCCACTAATTTTACAACCTCACTGGAAATGGCTGTAAGCAGTATTGATACGCTTAATGTTCACCGGTTTAAGCGTAAAGAAAGCGACAAAACAAATACTGTTTTTGCCGATGAAATACACCAATATGATGAAAGCTTTTGGGAAGACTATAATTTTATTAAACCCGAAGACGATTGGCAAGAAGCCATTAAAAAACTTCAATTAAAATTAAAGGAAAAATAATTATTGAGTATTTATCAGCAGCTATTACCTAAATTGAGCGATTATGAACAAAGTAAGCAAACGCTTTGGAACTAATACTTTACCGCTTATAAGTATATTAAATAGAGTTAGTATTATGCCGAACGATTAGCTGGTTAAAAAGTTTATTTTCTGTTATATGATAACAGTTCCCGTATAAAAAATTTCGGAAGCTCTTTGGGTACCAAATGATTTGTTATTTCAAAGTTTATAATCGATCAATGTAGGTATCAATTTGTATACACAATATAAGTGCAGAATTTTGAATTTTTCTGCACTTGATAAAATATATTACAATGAACCTTCGTCATATGCTTTTTCACCGTGAATGGCTAAATCCAAACCTTCTTGTTCATCAGATTCAGAAACCTTAACAGGAACAATTTTATTGATAAGAGCAAGCATAAGGTAGGTAAATACAAAAGCATAAGCAGCACCTCCAAGAACAGAAATAGTTTCTTTAAAAAAGAAAGCTACATTACCTTCTAAAAGTCCGCTAACATTAGGGTTTATAGAAGAAGATGCAAATACTCCCAGCAAAATCATTCCGGTAATTCCGCCCATACCGTGAACACCCCAAACATCTAATGCATCGTCCCAACCGAGTTTGTTTTTCAAATTAACGGCAATATATGCAACTGTTGATGCAGAAATACCAATAATAATTGCAGCCCAAAGCGGTACAAAACCGGCTGCGGGAGTAATAGTTGCTAATCCTGCAACAGAACCGGTTAATAGTCCTACAAATTTAGGTTTTCCAACATGTATCCATTCTATCATTAGCCAGGTAATAGCAGCAAACGAAGCAGCTACATCGGTATTTAAAAACGCTAATGTAGTTATATCATCAACTTTTAATTCGCTTCCTGCATTAAAGCCATACCAACCAAACCATAAAAGTCCTGTTCCAATAGCTACCAATGGAACACTATTTGGTGGAGACTGTCTATCTTGTCTTTTGCCTACATAAAAAACAGAAGCTAATGCAGCAAGACCTGCAGTTGCATGAACAACCAAACCACCTGCAAAATCTACAACTCCCCATTGGGCAAGTAATCCGCCACCCCAAACCATGTGCACAAACGGATAATAAACAAAAACTTGCCAAACAATTAAAAATAATAAATATGCTTTAAAAGTAACACGATTTACAAAAGCACCGGTGATTAAAGCAGGTGTAATAATTGCAAACATCATTTGATAGGCAATAAAAATATAAGTAGGATATTGCCCATCAGCACCACTATATGCATCAGAAAAAGGTATTCCATTGAGAAATGCCCAATCAAAATTACCAATTATTCCACCTTCACCACCACTAAAGCACAGAGAATAACCAAAGGTTATCCATAATATTGTTGTAATACCAAGTGAAGCAAAAGTTTGCATCATAATCCCCAAAATATTTCTTTTACTAGCTAATCCTCCATAAAAGAAAGCCAGTCCGGGAGTCATTAACATTACAAGACTCGTTGAAAGAATCATAAAAGTAGTTGTTCCTGTATCAAAACCCATAATTATATTATTTTAAGTTATTTAATAGAAATTAAAATGAAATTCCAAATAGTAAATATACTTTTTGTGCTTGTGGATTAGTAATTAATGAGCTGGTAATTGGTAAAGAATAGTGATTGGTAACTTTAATATTCTTTGAAAGTGTAAGTCCCAAATTAACAATTCCCCTGCCATTACCATAAAATCCGGATTCCCCAACAAATCCATTGGTATCATTGCTGCTTTCAGGCTTATTCAGGGTAAAGCCCATAAATATATTTAAATTAAGATTTTTAATATTGGTATTATATCCTAATTCAAAATAATTAGAATACTGAATACCCGTTTTGTTATTAAAATTTATTGTATCAACAGGATTATCCCCAAGTTTAGGAGCATCATTTCCAAAAATATTAACATACGCACTCAAAGAAAAGGGAATTTTTTTTGTTCCATTAAAAATTAAACCGATTTCGCCAATATGTCCGGTTTTATTTTCATAATTAAAGTATTCATAACTACCTGTATCACTTGGGAAATAATAATCAGTAAAAATAATTGTAAACTTATCTGAAAGAAAAGTATAATCAATAAACAAATCCATTTCTTGAGATGTATTTGCACCGGCTATGGAATAAGCTCCCCAAGCACCTATTTCTATATTATGATAGCTGAAAGATATTGTAGGTTGGATACTTGGAGCATTACCTCCAAACTCTGTTCCACGCCAAACATAACGGCTCATAATATCCGCTCCAAAGTTTACATCAAAGCTTATCTTTGTACTATCTGTTTGAGCAAATAATAAAATTGTAGTAAATAATAAAATTGTAGTAGGCAGCAACTTAGAATAGAATATTTTCATAATTAAAAAAGTTATTTTTAAACACCCAAATTTATGTTGAATAAAAATAACTCCAAATAGTAAATATTCATATTTTTAATAAGAAAAACAAGCATTCGTAAATAGGTAAAATTCCTATTTGTATTTCAAAAGAACTTAATTTTCAGCAAGTAGTATTTTTTACTTATAGATATATAAATAAATATATTAAAGAGTAAACATATTTTTTATAATTGTATTAATCCGTTTTTTATAGCATATTTTACAATTTCAATTGTTGATTTTAGTTTAAGTTTTCTCATAATATTATTCTTATGAGCATCAACTGTTCTAATACTAATATACAATTTTCCGGCAATTTCTTGATTTTTGAGTCCTTCCGAAACAAGTTTAACAATCTCTATTTCTCTGGGTGTAAGTATTTCGTTATTACCAACAATTCTTTTTTTATTGCTGCTTAAATATTTTTTAAGAAAAATTTTAGATACTTCTCTACTATAATATTCTTCTCCTGAATTGATTGTATAAATTGCTTCTAATAATTCGGTTTTATTAATATCTTTTGGTAAATAACCTTTTGCACCGGCTTCAAGCGCATTAACAACAAATTCGTCTTCAATATGCATTGATAAAATCAAAATACGAACCTTTGGATATTCTATTGTAATTTTTTTTGTTATTTCTATACCCGAAGTTCCAGGCAATGTAATATCAAGAATTATAATATCCGGTATTTTTTTTTCTATGATATTAAAAAGTTCTTTTTCGTTCGATGCTTCGCCAATTATATTAATATCTCCCACATCTTCTAAAAGAGATTTTATACCATCACGAAATAATTGATGATCGTCTGTTAAAATAATTTTAATTTTATCCATAACTTAAATAATCGGTATCTCACAAAATATACTTGTTCCTTTATTTATTGCAGACTTAAACTTTATTTTTCCTCCTATCAAATTTATTCGCTCTTTTATATTCGAAATTCCATTTCCTTTCAATTGGGTTTCTTCATTTAAAACCAATCCCTTTCCATTATCTCTTATTGTTAATTCAATAACTCCATCAACCATAAATATTTTAATTTCAATTTTACTTGCAAAAGCATGTTTCAGAATATTGCTTAATGCTTCCTGAACAATTCTGTAAATATGCACTTCTATTTTTTTTTCAATTGCAATATTTGATATATTCTCTATAAAATCAATCTTTATATTTGTACTTGTTGAAAAATCCCGTATTATTTTCTTTATTGCCATTAATAAACCAAACTCTGTTAAAACGGCAGGCATTAAATCATTTGATATATTTCTAATTTCAGTCATTATCTTCAAAAATAATTCTTCTGTTTCCGATATTATAACTAATCTTTTTTCCTCCGAACTTTCTCTAATACGTTCAAATTTAATCTTCAAAGCAAGAATAGACTGACCAATACTATCATGCAATTCTCTCGATAATCTTTGCCTTTCAATTTCCTGACCATCAAAAAGAGATTTTGCCCTTAAAATTCGTTCTTGTTCCAAAATAACAGTTTGTTCTTCTAGCTGCTCTATCATTTTATTAAATGCAACTATTAAATCTCCAATTTCATCATTACTTTTAATATCAATATAAATTGCTCTTTCTCCTTGGATAATTCTGTCAGTAGCTTGTTTTAACCTTATAACGGGAGCAGTTATTTTTGAAGATAAAATTTCCACCAAACCCAAAAGTAATATTCCTAAAACTAAACTCATAAACAAAATATCATTCCTTATCAGATAAATGGGTATCATAGCTTCTTTTGTATCCGTTTCAGATATAACGACCCAGTTTAAGCCTTTTATATCAACTTTTCCATACGAACTTAGAACAGGAATATTCCTATAATCCAATATTTGTTTTGTTCCTTCTTTATTTTTAAAAGCTTCTTTAGCAGCTATAGTTTCAACTTTTAAATTAAAAATTGCACTGTCGGCAAATCGAGATGTACTTCTCATATAATAATCACTTCCAACTATATATGTCTCGCCGGTTTTACCAAGACCACTATAAGGATTACTCTCAAATATAATTTTATTGATTGCATTTAAAGAAATTTCCAATACAATTGTTTCTTTATTGCTATATTTATTTTTTTTATAGATTAATAATACAGACCTGTTTTTGCTTGTATAGCTATTTTTAATATCGTAAAATACAGGAGTATTAATTTGTTTAATTTGTTTAATAACAGACAATAGAGTTTTATAATCTATGGAGTCTTTATAATTGGGTAATTGTAAGCTTCCTTTATTATTAAAAGAGCATATTGAATCATCTTTTGAGATAAAGATAATTTTATTGTAAGCCTTGTAATTTGAAATATACCTTTTTACTCTATTATCAAAATTTTCTATGCTATTTTTGTCATTATAATCTCCCTGAACACACTCCAAATTTTCTTGCGATAAAGCTAAAATATCTTTAATACTTTTATTGAAGAAATCTGTTAGCCGAGCCGTTTTTTCAATCCGCGCAGTTGTTAATTGGTCAAAGGTTCTATTTATTAAGGCATTTTTTGATTTATAATAGAAATATGTATCAATAATTATTATAGGAACAATGCTAAGTATTAGAAAATTAAAAAATATTTTTTTTGACAAAGAAATTCTCATGCTAACATAAACTATTTCATAAACCAATTATGGAGTACAGATAATATGAATAGAAAAAAATTTAAAGTAACTATTTTAAATAAAATAAACCAAACTATAGTACTTTTAATTTCTAAAAAGTATATCATTAGCCTGATTAATTTATAAACTTATAATCTTTTAATTAACAAGTTATGTTTAGATAAGTAAGTATTTGATATAAAACTATCAACCATTTAAAAAAAAGAACAAAACAATTATCCCCAATAGACTACTTTAGCAATTTATAAGCCGCCACCCTATTATCAAAAAAAGTAGGAATTAGCAACATATTTTTTGCTTGAATATACTCAATATCTGCTACATTAATATTTTTATCACCGCTACTGAAAATTTTAAGTTTTTCTTTTCCTGCCTCTACTTTATATACATTACCCACCCAGTCCGAAATTAAATAAGCACCTGTACCTGTCGGTACTAAACCATCAATAGAACCTGTATTTTTAATATAATACGCAACTTGTTTCGATTTATAATGCACCTTCAAAATATAGTCTTTATTTCCGATGAGTAAGTGATTTTGCTCAGCATATAATCCGTTCGGTTTTTTTAAATCATCACTTGCAAGCCAAATTTCAAACTTATTGCCGTGTAAATACCATATTGTATTTTTTCCCATATCACTCACAAATACAGTTCCGTAACGATTAACAGCCACATCGTTTAAAAAAGTAGCACCGGGTGCTTTATAACGTTTACTGATTTTGGCTTTTGCGATATCTATTTCAACTAATTCGTCAATATTTGAAACATAGAGTTTCCCCTTGTTTATAGCCATTCCTTTGGGGGCACTAATTCCTTCTACCCATTTTAAATCTAAAATATTACCTTGTAAATCTACTTTAGAAATAAATCCCTTATTATCTTTACCCGTTGGGTTTCCGGCAATATTACTCACAAATAAAATATTATCCGTAGGATAATATAAAACCGATTCGGGAGTTTGCAATTTTTGTTCGGTTTTCCATATTTCTTTAACAAAATTATTGTTTTGAGCGGAAACAAAATGAACAAAAGAAAATACCAAAGCCATTAAGATTATGTTTTTCATTTTTTGTGATTTTTAGTTTTTATTTAAACAATAAGAAAGCACACAAAATATTTTTTATCTAAATTTACAAAATAATAAGAGAAACACAAAATACCGGCAATACAGATAAAGGCTCTGGTTTACAAAATCAGATACAGGTTTACAATAAATTTAATAGAATAAAGTAAATATTGTAACTGGTCATTAGTTACGGGTAAATTGTGCCGGTAGCCGATAACTAATCAGTAAAAAAAATAAAATATCCGTGTAAATCAGTGTTCACGTGTCCGACCACCGGCGGATTTGCCGTAGGCAAACTTAGTGTCCTTTGTGCTCTTTGTGGTTAAAATAAAACATCGTAGATGTTTAAAACTTGTCTGACTATCGATGTAAACCTGTTGAATATTTTTCTGGTAAAATAGAGGTAGAATCATGAATTTAGGTTTAAATAAGTTGTTTTGAACCGGAGTCTTATGCTGTTAATAATTACTATTGATGTTTATATCTGCTATATTAAACCAAAGTATAGACAATCCATAATAATCTAAAAACCAATATAAAACAAATTAAAACATTCGTTTTTCGGAAAATATTTCTAAAAAAAATCAAAAAAATACTATGTTTGCATAATATTTTTTATTATGTTTGCATAACAAACTTAACTTTATAAATATAAAGATATATAAATAAAATCATTAAAAATTAATGCTATGAAAGTATTACTTTGTATAAGTCATGTACCGGATACTACATCAAGAATCCGTTTTACAGACAATGATACGGCTTTTGATAAAACAGACATACAATACATCATTGGCCCGCACGAAGAGCTGGCATTGACTCGGCTTTTAGAAGTGAAAGAACAAATTGGCGATTTAAACATTACCGTTTTAAATGTAGGAACTGCCGAAACTGAACCAACCATTAGAAAAGCATTAGCCGTTGGCGCTGACGATGCAATTCGTGTTGATGCTGAGCCTACTGATGCATTATTTGTTGCAAAACAAATTGCGGAAGTATTTAAGAACGGAGATTTTGATTTTATTGTTACCGGAAAAGAAACCATTGATTTTAATGGAGCACAAGTAGGCGAAATGGTAGCTGAATTATTGGATTTACCTTCAATTTCAAGCACCTCGCATTTTGAAATTAAAGACGGAAAAGCTCTTTTAGAACGTGAAATTGATGGCGGAAAAGAAGAAATTGAAGTTGATTTTCCGTTTGTATCAACAGCAGGAAAGGGCTTTGCTATTGAGCCGCGCATTCCGAGTATGCGTGGAATTATGCAAGCAAGAAGAAAACCTTTGAAGGTAGTTCAGCCCGTTGAACAAGCTGCAAAAACCAAAGTAAATAAATTCTATTTACCCGAACCGAAAGGTGCATGTAAAATGGTGGATGCAGAAAATGTTGAAGAACTCATCCGTTTATTACACGAAGAAGCCAAAGTGCTTTAATTCACAGCTTTGTTTAAACAATTAAAATCGAAAAATCATGTCAGTATTAGTATATACAGAAAACTGGGACGGTAAATTCAAAAAATCTACTTATGAATTGCTATCCTATGCAAGCGAAATTGCCAAAATGGCAAACACCGAAGTAAGTGCCTTAACCATTGGCGAAGTTGCCGAAGATGAATTAAAAACTTTAGGTACTTACGGAGCAAGTAAAGTTTTGGTTTTAAAAGATGAAAAATTAAAGGATTTTATTGCAAAATCTTATTCATCGGCAATTAGCCAAGTTGCAAAAAAAGAAGATGCTAAAATTGTAGTGTTTGCAAACAGTGTTTCAGGAAGAGCATTGGCAGCGCGTACAGCGGTTCAATTAGATGCAGGTTTTGCTCCGGGAGTTATGCAATTGCCTTCAAGTTTAGAACCTTTTGTAGTACGAAAAAAAGCCTACTCGGGCAAAGCTTTTGCCGATTATGAATTAATGGCTGATGTTAAAGTATTGAGCTTAACACAAAACTCTTTTGAACTAATTGAGAATGCAAAAGATATTGCCATTGAAGAAACAAGTGTTGAAATTCATGACGAAGATTTAAGAGCAAAACCTAAAAATGTTGAAAAGCAAACCGGAAAACTACTGATTACCGAAGCGGAAATATTAGTTTCGGCAGGTAGAGGTTTAAAAGGACCTGAAAACTGGGGAATGATAGAAGAAATGGCTGAAATTCTGGGAGCTGCAACCTGTTGTTCACGTCCGGTAGCCGATTTAGGTTGGCGTCCGCACGAAGAGCATGTAGGACAAACAGGAAAAGTAGTTGCACCCAATTTGTATTTTGCCATCGGTATTTCAGGTGCTATACAACATCTTGCCGGAGTAAACGGTTCAAAAGTTATGGTTGCTATTAATACCGACCCGGAAGCACCTTTCTTTGAAGCCGCCGATTACGGAATTGTTGGTGATGCTTTTAAGGTAGTGCCTGCACTTAATGAAGCACTTAAAAAATTCAAAGCAGGACAATAAAAATTTGAAATTTAGAATAATTTTTAGTACTTTTGGTGCGTTTGATAAATAAATTTAGTTGTTGCGTTAATGGAAACTGGGGCATGAAATACAGCCCCTTTTTCTTTTATTCGATTTTTTACTTATCCAATATTTATACCCGATTGCCAAACCAATACTTTCCGGATTCATTAAATTTACGGAAATCGACAAATTACTCATTTTTGTCAGATAATAGTTATACTCCAATTCTCCGCTAAACCAAACCGGTCGATATTGCCAACTGCCGGAGTCTGAATACACATCATCTGTTTCATATCCATCAATATTAGCCCATGTTTGCCTGAAATAAAAAGCAGGTCCCACACCAAATGTCATTGAATGTTTAAATGCATTGAATAAACGAAAGCGAATCAAAACCTGCGGAAAGCCGGCAAATTTTCCTGCTTTATCCATTAATGCAGCCATATTTATTTTCAATGAGGTGGTAGGTGTTGCAAAAGCCTCATAAGCAAAAATGAAACCCGGTTCAAAAGCAAGTTTTCCGTTATTACTAAGCTTTAGCTTAGCCAAATTTATATTATTGTCTGAAAACTGATAAGTTAAAGTATTTAATTTAATATTAACATTTGATTGCGATTGAATTTTACTAAAACAAAACCCGCAAAAAATCAGTATTATTAAGAAAAAACGTTTCATTGTAACTTGATTTTAAA
>JALSLF010000443.1 GCA_026988445.1 Bacteroidales bacterium | reverse complement strand
CAGAAATAATACCAAAACCTTGTGCTTTTAAGGCTTCTTTTACTTTTAATGTAGTTTCTTCAAATGAAAGATTTAACGTTTTACTGAAATAATAATCTTTACTTTTTTGTGCCGATACAATTTGTACCGCTAAAAGCATTAGCAATACTGATATAATTTTGATCTTTTTCATAATTTTCCTCTTTTTTAATTATTTTACTTCATTTTATTTTAATACCCATAACTAAAATATCGTCAGTTTGGGGTTCTTCTTTACGCCATTGTTCAATAGATTTTTTTAAAATATCCTTTTGTTCATTCATTGGGCGTTTATGTATTTCAAACAACAAAGTATTTAATTTGTCAATACGAAACCTTCTGTTTTTAGGTCCGCCAAATTGATCGGTATATCCATCGGAAAACATATAAAAAATGGTTTCTTGGTTTAAGTCAATACTGTGCTTGGTAAATGTTCTAATAATCTTTTTGTTATATCCACCAATTGAGTACCGGTCTCCTTTTATCATTTCGAGCTTATTGTTCCGGATATAAACTAATGGAATTCTTGCTCCGGCGTATTCCAGTTTTTTATTTGTTTTATCAATAGCACAAATGGCAATATCCAAACCGTCTAAATTTTTAGATTCTTCTTGTTTTAGTGTATTACAAATATATGTATGAAGCGTGTTTAATATTTTATCCGGTTCATCTATTTTCAATACCTTCACAATTTCAACAAGATGTGCGTTGGCAATCATGGTTAATAAAGCGCCGGGTACTCCATGTCCTGTACAGTCAATGGTGGCTACATAGATTTTATCTTTTAATGCAGCAAACCAGTAAAAATCACCACTTACAATATCTTTGGGTTCATACAATACAAATGATTCGGGGAAATAAGCTTTTATTTGTTTATCACTTGCTAATGCAGCAAGTTGAATACGTTTTGCATAACTGATGCTGTCTTCAAGCTTTTGGTTTTTCTCTTCAATGTATAATTGTTTTTTTTCTAACTCTTTATTTTTTTGTTTCATCCGTACTCTGAAAGAACCGTTTAATGCTCCCAGCAAGAGACCAATTCCTGCGAAATACAAGCCCATTGGCGAAAAGATAAGTTGGTTCATATCAAAATGACCGATAGTTCCATTGTGTTTAATAAACATGGACAAAGGATGCAAAATAAAAAAGCCGGATAAGGTTCCTAAAATTGCATCAATAAAGAAATAAGATGAAATTAAATTGGAAAATTTTAACTTTTTAGGCATTGGGCTTAAACTTGATTTTATTTTTTTGATAAAAAAATTCTTGATTAATTTACATTTAAGAAGTAATTATGAACAGAAAAACCGCTCTGATTATCGTAGATTGTCCATAATCACTTCTTTTTTAATAAATAGATTTAACTACTAATGGTTATGTCCATCATTAGCTTCGTGCGAATCTCCGGCACGTTCATATTTACAACAGCCGGGAAGAGCTGCATACGCTTCGTCGGTTGCTTTATGCATTTCTGTATCGTGACCAACAGCAGCAATTGCTGAGTGAACTTTGTGAATATCTACTTTTTCATCAAAAGTTACTTTTAACATTTTGCTTTCAATGTCCCAATTGGCTGTTTTTATGCCCGGAACTGTTAATGCTGCATCTTGAATCCGTTTTTGACACATTTCACATTTTCCGTACACTTTAAAAGTGGCGGCATTCTGACCGGCATCTTGTGAAACCGCATCTGATTGCTTGTGCGAATTGTGCATTCCCGGATTATCCTTACTGCATTGTGCCTGAATTGTTGTAAAAGCAAAAAATGCCATTACTGCTAATGATAATCTAATTAAAATTACTCTTTTCATGATTAAAAAATTTAAATATTAAAAACTCTGATTATTACAGAAAACTAAAAATATTCTATGTCTGTCTTCTGTACTTATTTATTACTTTTAAGATTTATCTTTAAGATATATTTTAAATATCAAAAAAGATAAAGTTTCAGGTTAAACACAGTTTGGGGAACTGCTTTTTTGTATTAAAGCAGCTTGATGATTGGGATTATTTTTCAAAGCCTAAAACATTGTAACAGGGTTTGTAAATTTATATTAAAATGTTCCGGCAATTTATTAAATTCTGATAATAAAAATTGACTTTTTTCTCTGAAAATTATCGTTTCAGATTTAATTTGCCTTTTAAAATACTTTGTTTTTAGATGTTTTATATTTAATGCAGGTTTCAAAAATGCATCTTCAATTTTAAACGAATAATTTGTTTCATTACAGCAAGTACACAGGTCTTTTTGGCAGCACGGTTCGTTTACACTCATAAAAGAAGTGTGTGCCAAATTGCCTGAACAATGTTGATTAATGCTTATTCCAATACCTGAAAACAGCAATGCAAATAACATTATGTAGTTTGCTGATTTTTTTATCATAAATGTAAGATTAATCTTGTTATAATTTTTCAATAACTCTTTTTAATTTTTCACTAATTTCCTTGGCTATTTGTGCCATAGTATCGTTTTTTACCGCTGACATAGCTGCTTGCGGATTGATTGAACTAATTTCAAAAGTTCCGTTTGCAATTTCTTGTACTACCACATTACAAGGCAGTAAAGTACCTATTTTATCTTCTGTTTGTAAAGATTTGTATGCGTATGGTGGATTACAAGCTTGTAATACACTGTATTTTCTAAAATCCACATCAAGTTTTTCTTTTAATGTAGCTTGAAAGTCAATAGTAGAAATTACACCAAAACCTTCTTCTTTTAATCCTTCTGTTGTTTTTTGAACAGCTGTTTCAAAATCTGTATTTTCAATTGTTGTTGTGAAATAATATTCCATTTTTAAATTTTTTAAGGGTTAATTTTTAAAATTGGGCAGCGGAAAAAACACTGCCCATAATTTGACATAAAATAGTTTATTCGTGATTGTGCCCACTGTGGTCGTCTTCAACTTTTACAAGAGCCATACCACATTTAGAACATTTGTCGCCTTCTTTACCTGTAACTTCAGGGTGCATAGGACATGCATAAGTAGCTTCGGCAGTTTGATCCGTATCTTTATCATCGTTCATGTTCATTTTGTCATGATCCATTTCATTGGGCTCATCGCCTTCCATGTGTTCTTCACCTTCCATGTGTTCGTGTTGCTCGTGATTTTCAGTGTTTTCTGAACCACCACAGGCAGTAATAAACGATGCTCCGATTAAAAATGCGGCAGCAATTCCGAAAGTAAGTAATTTCCTTTTCATTTTGTTAAAATTTAATTGATTAATAATTGTTTAAAAATAAACTGTTTATACAGTTTAAGCTGTTTATTTTTTTGATTTTGAAAAAGTTTTGATATAAGCGTAAACTGCATCAATTTCTTTTTCTGATAATTTATCTTCCCAAGCAAACATAACTGTACCCAAAATTCCTTTACGGATAATTTGTTTTCGTGCTTCATCTGAATAAAATGCCGCTCTCGTGCTATCGGTAAAGTCTGCCGGCGGAATAGTTAATCCTTTTCCGTATGAACCATCACCTTTACCTTTTAAACCATGGCATTTAGCACATCTATCTTCATAAATGATTTTTCCTTGAGCCAGTTGCTTTGGAGTAAGTTTTTTCATAGGAGCATAATACTTTTCTCCTAATTCTTTTTTTAATTTTTCTCTTATTTCCGTCATTGACAAACTATCACTTTGTTTTTTTACTTCTGTTTTGTCTTTTATTTGTTCTGTTAATTTTACTTTGTCGTTATTTGTATTTTTTTCGGAACAAGAGATTATCGTAAACAACAACAATATTAAAATAAATTCTTTTTTCATTTTATTCACTTTTAAATTTACAAGAATGTAAATGTATAAAAACAATTTATTTTATAATTGTTGCTGTTTATTAAATTAATGTTGATGATTATGTCCGTCATCAGATGTTTCACCTTCATTTTTTTTAATGAATGTTTTAATATAAGCATATACAGCATCAATTTCATTTTCAGAAAGTGTATTCTCCCATGCCACCATTACGGTACCTTCAACACCCTTTCGAATAATCTGCTTTCTTCCTTCTTCCGAATAAAAAGTAGCATGTGCTGCATCGGTAAAATTCGCAGGAGGAGTAGGTAAGCCTTTGCCCGCAGGACCATCACCTTTTCCTTGTTCACCATGGCATGACACACAATTTTGCTGATAAATTTCTTTTCCTAAGGCAATTTGTTCCGGTGTTGCTTCGGGTACGCTTGCATTGTATTTATCACCTAATTCTTTTTTTAACTTTTCTTTAACTTCATTCATATGAGCCATGTGCCCACCGCCGTCATCATGAGTGTGCGATGGATCATGTTCCGTGTTTTCTCCTGTTGTATTATGATTATGCTGTTTATCCTCAGAATTTCCATTAGAGCAAGCAACAAACAATATGCTTGATACAAAAAACACTGCTATAAAACTTAAAATACTTGTTTTTTTCATGTGATTGTTTTTAAATTGCTTTTATTTGCCACATGGAACATCCACAAATATAAAGGGTTATGCTTATTTTATCAACATAAATAATCATTTCCCTGTGTGTTTAATTATTAATCGTGGATGTTTCATGAGTTTATTTTTTTAATTATTTTTAACTGTCTCATGGAACCGCATGATTAAAATAATCATATCCCTTTGTGCTTAATAATTATTTTAATCATAGCTTGTTTCATTTTCGTAAATTTAGTGTTAACAAAAGTAAGTTTGTCAAAGCTATGGTAGTAAATTATACTATCTTAAGCTTTGACAAAGTTTAAATTATTTATTTATATGTTTTTTTAACTTCACCACAAGTAGGCATTTGTTCTCCAAAGTATGGGTTCGCTATTTCTTTTTGAGCACTAATCCAATAAGCTCCACGTTCATTATCTGCCATTGGGCAAAATTCAAGGTATAAAGTTTTGTCTGATTTTACTCCAAATTTATCTAAAACGGTAGCCATATTATCCGATAGTTTTCTAAACCCAACTCTTTTGTCATCAATGTTTTTTCCTTTTAACACTCGGTCTATTGAAAAATTAATTATTTTCAATAAATCCATCCAAGCCATGTGCTCGTTTCCTTCCAGAAGTTTCATATCTACTTTTTCAAGTGCTGATTTCATTGATTTTGCATATTTATCAACTTCTTTAGCATCTGACGCAAAGAAAGCATCTTTCATTTTCAGATATTCGTTTACAGGAATACTCAATTGTTTTTTAAACTTATCAGGAATATTCGCCCGGTTTACTTCGCTTGTTTTTTTGTTCATATCTGCCTTATCACCGCCCATGTCCATACCTGCCATTCCAACAGATGTTTTACCTCCATCAGGGTTCATCATGCTGGGCTTTCCTGCCAATTGAGCAGCCGCATCAATTTTAAATACTCCATTAACTGCTATTTCTTCACCTTCTTCCAATCCGCTCGTAACTATGTAAAAGTCACCGGCAACAGGTCCCAAGTCAATTACTCTATATTGAAATGAAGGTTTTTGACGGTTAGGTACTTTAACATATACCACCGCACGTTTTCCTGTCCAAAGAACTGCCGATTTAGGAATTAATAATTCGTTGTTTTTTTCCATTTTTGATTGTAAAATTCCGTTGGCAAACATTTCCGGTTTTAATTCTAATTTAGGATTCGTTTGTTCTACACGTACTTTTGCAACTCTGGTTTTCGCATTGATAAACGGATCCACATAAGTTACTTTGCCTTTAAATATTTTACCGGGTATAGATTGAATTGTATATTTTATTTCATCACGCATTTTAATCCAGGGTAAATCACTTTCATAAGCATCAAACATTACCCAAACTTTTGTTAAATCAATTACTTCAAATAAACCCTGCCCTTCTTTAACATAATCGCCTAAGGCAACATATCTTTGTGTAACAGTCCCTGTAATAGGTGAAAGTACATTAAAATATAACTGAGGTTCTCCTTTTTCAACAATCGCATCAATTTGTGTCTCGTTTAAATCCCAAAGTTTTAATTTTGTTCTAGCTGCTTTAAAAAAACCGGGATTTGTCTCTTTAAACTTAGATGCTTCAAGAAGTTCACGTTGAGCTGCTATTAATTCAGGTGAATAAATGGTCGCCAGTTTTTGTCCTTTGTACACATTTTGACCGGTAAAGTTTACAAAAAGCTTTTCAATACGTCCGCCAAAACGTGCGGTTAATTCAGCTATTCTACGCTCATCAGCCTGTACTTTACCCAATAAATTAACTGTTTTTTCAGCCTTTCCTCTACGCACTTTTGCAGTTTCAATATCTGCTAATTTAATTGCAGATTCACTCATTTGAATTTCGTCAAAAGCCACTTCATCTCCTTCATCACTGCTATTGTCTAAAGGTATAAGCTCCATTCCGCAAATAGGGCACTTGCCCGGTTTGTCCATTTTTATTTGCGGGTGCATAGAGCAGGTCCATATTGCTACTTCATCTTCGGTGTGCTCATGTACTTCTTCTGTATTTTCACCTTTTGTAGCATTTTGGTTGTTTCCTGAACCGCCAAAAAACAACCATCCAAAAAATATCCCGATAACCAAGGTTATACCGGCAATCTTTAAATCTTTTTTATTGTAATCTATTTTCATGAGTTTATTTTTTAAATTATTTTTAATGGTCTCATAGCCTGTTCCGCAACTGCGGAAGAACTGCATGATTATATGCTTTTTCTAATTAAATTTTGTATTAATGATTTATAAGCCTAAATAGCTTATTCCTTTCCCATTAAGTATAAGATAAACGCTTTAGCCGTATTTTTGTCGGTTAATGCCTTTTCTGATTCAAGCTCATATCTAAGCAAACGGTTGTCCATACGCAAAATTTCTTCAAAATTACTATTGGCTGCCATGTATTCTGTTTGCAAAAGTTTCATGGCTTGATTTGCCGTTTCTGTTTGCTTTGCATATAGTACTGTTCTTCGGTCTGCATCTCGATAATCTTTATAAACATTTTCAAAAATACTTTCTAATATATTGGTCTTGTCTATTTTTTTATCTTTAGCAATATCTTGTAAAAAAACAGCTTCCTTAACCAGCGCTTTATATTTTTTACGAAACAAAGGAATTGTAATCCCGATTTTAGGGAAGAGCAAAATGTCTTGCCCGTTAATAGACGGATCTAATGCAGGATTATTACTACTGCCCACAATTGTATAGTCAATACCAATAGAAAAACTCGGGGCACCACTTTTTCGTGCCGAAATCTCTTGTTGTTCCATAGCCGAAAGTTCATAATCTATACTTATTAATTGATGATTTTTAGCAGAAATACTATCTAAAACCGCTTGTTTTGAGTATTCTAAATTAGAATTATTCAAGGTATCCGGTAATAAAATTTCGCTTTCGGTATTAACATTTAATAAATTATTAAATGCAACGCTTTCTGCAAAATAACGGTCGCGAAGCAGTGCTAATGAGTTTTCCAAATCAGCAATTTCCATTTCCACACGTAATTCATCTACTGCTGATGCTAATCCTGCTTCTACTTTTATTAAAGCAATTGATTTAAAGGCATCTAAAATATCCAAATTTTCTTTGGTAATTTTAATCGCTTTGCCTATAAAATACAGTTTGTAGTATGACGATTTTACATCGTAAAAAAGTTTTAATTTAGCATCTTCAAAAAGTTCATATTTTGCTTTTGCTAATTCATCAGCCGTATTTCTATTGGCTTTGAGTTTCCCAAACCAAGGGAAAAACTGTTGAGCAGAGAATTTAAATTGCTGTGGACCTACGCGTGTTTCAGCCGGTAAAATAAAATAACCAAAAGCAACTTGCGGGTCAGGTAATGTACCTACCTGTGGTGCTTTTTGCAAAGCTGCCATGTACTGGTTAAATTTCACCTTTAATCCGGGATTGTTTTCTGCTGCTGTAAGCAAATACTCATTCAGTTTGTCTTGACTATATATGCTTACGGCACCCAGCAACAGCATTAAAGTTATTATTATTGTCTTCATATTATTATTATTTCTTTATAATTTAAACTTTTAGTTTTTCTGCATTTGCTTTTTCAATCCTTTTTCTTTCCACATAGAGTAGAGTATTGGAACAACAAACATGGTCATTACCTGAATAATCATGCCTCCAAAAGAAGGGATTGCCATGGGCACCATAATATCTGAGCCTTTACCGGTTGAGGTAAGTACCGGAATAAGTGCAATAATTGTTGTAGCTGCAGTCATCATTGCCGGACGTACTCTTTTTGTACCGGCTTCGAGAACACTTGCCCTAATATCTTTAATATTGTCAGGATGGTGTTCTTCAAACACTTGTTGCAGGTAAGTACCCATAATTACACCATCATCGGTAGCCACACCAAACAGCGCGATAAATCCTACCCATACAGCAACACTTAAATTAACCGTATTCATCTGGAACAAGTTTCGTATTCCAATGCCACCAACATCAAAATTCATGAACCATCCTTGACCGTATAGCCATATCATTATAAAACCTCCTGCAAATGCTACAAATATTCCTGAAAATATCATTGACGAAACCGTTACTGAACGGAATTGGAAATACAGAATTAAAAATATTACAATTAAAGAAATTGGTACAACGATTAATAATCTTTTTGTTGCACGAATTTGATTTTCATAATTTCCGGTAAATTTATAATTTACGCCTTTAGGTATCACCAACTCGCCGTCTTCAATTTTTTTCTTTAAATAGGCTTGAGCATTTTCTACTACATTGGTCTCAGCATAGTTTGATTTTTTATCAAAGATTACATAACCCACCAAGAAAGTATCTTCACTTTTAATTAACTGAGGACCTCTTGTATAAGTAATTTCAGCAAGTTCGCCAAGTGGTACCTGTTCTCCTCCTTTAACCGGAATTAAAATAGATTTTAAATCCTCAGGATTGTCTCTATATTCTCTGGCATAACGAACCCGAACAGGAAAACGTTCACGACCTTCAACTGTTTTGGTTAACATCATACCTCCGATTGCACTACTTAAAAAACGTTGCATATCAAGTATGGTCAATCCGTAACGTGAAATGGCTTCGCGATTGATTTTAATTTCCAAATAAGGTTTTCCAACCACTCTATCGGCAAAAACTGATGCAGGTTCAACACCTTCTACTTCTTTCATGAATTTTTCTAAATCATAACCTACTTTTTCAATGGTTTCCAAATCCGGTCCAAAAACTTTTATCCCCATTGGTGCACGCATACCGGTTGCAAGCATCACCAAACGGGTTTGAATAGGCTGTAATTTAGGAGCAGATGTTAAACCCGGAATTTTTGCGGCTTTTACAATTTCTTTCCATATATCGTCTGTATTTCTGATATGCTTTCTCCATTGACGGAAATATTCACCCTCTTCATCTTTAATTAGTTCAGTAACTTTAAAGTTTTGGAATTTATCTACACCATATTTATAGGTTCCTCCATTTTTAAGAACAAATGCACCATCATCATTTACTTTAAACCGTACACGATGTCCTTTTTCGTCCAGCTTATATTCAGGTCGGTAATTAATTACATTTTCATACATTGAAGTAGGTGCAGGGTCAAGGGCAGAATTAGCTCTTCCCCATTTTCCAACCACACTTTCCACTTCGGGAATAGCATTTACCTTTATATCCAATAAGCGAATAACATCCAAATTTTCCTGAATACCCGAGTGGGGCATAGTCGTAGGCATCAATAAAAACGAGCCTTCATCTAAATTCGGCATAAACTCTTTACCTATGCCGGGAATGGCTTTACTTGCAGCTTTCCAAGCACTTGTTTCTTCAATATGTAAACCTACCACATTAAATGCTTTGGGTATGAAACCAAAAACATTATTAAATCCTATCCAAACAGTAATACCAAAAAGTATGATTGTAATCGGAACACTTAAAAATTTCCATTTGTTATCCAATGCCCAATATAAAATTGGTTTGTAAAAATGAACAACGGTTGATAGCGCACCAAGAACAACGGTGATAATTGCACCTACAAACAGTAAATTTGAGAAAGTACTATTTTGTGCACCCAGCGGCATCCATGCTACGGTAAGAAAATATACTACTACCAATAAGGTAATTGCTACATTAATAATATTTACATTTCTTTTAGCATTCTTTTTCCACTTGTTTTCTAACAAATTATTTAATCCGAATAGAATTAGTGCTACCGCAATAATTGCTTTAAAGAAAAATAATCCTACAACTCCAATAATTATTACTATAATATTTGTGATTTTTCTTTTATTTTCTTTACCTGATTTTATAGAGAAAATAATATCTGCCATTGCCGGAATAAATACCAATCCTATAATAAATGCAGAAATCATAGCAAATGTTTTGGTAAAAGCTAATGGGCGGAATAATTTACCTTCGGCAGCTTGCATGGCAAACACGGGTAAAAAGCTGATAATGGTTGTTGATAAAGCCGTAATTACAGCCGGTGCAACTTCTGATGCCGATTTATAAATAATTTCGGTAATTTCTTTACGGCTTGCATTTTTATGTTTGGGCATATCCAGCCATCGAACAATATTTTCCGTAAAAACTACCCCGACATCTACCATCACCCCGATGGCAATAGCAATACCTGAAAGTGCAACAATATTGGCATCTACATGAAAATAGCGCATGGCTATAAATACCATCAGTACACCAATGGGCAACAAACTGGAAATCAGTATTGAGGCTCTTAAATTCATTACCAGTACAATCACAACGATAATACTGATTAAAATTTCTAATGATAATGCTTCTTCCAAAGTCCCAAGAGTTTCTTTTATCAGCCCTGTACGGTCATAAAATGGAACTATGGTAACTTTTGAAACGGTTCCGTCTTCAAGTGTTTTTGAGGGTAAACCGGCACTAATTTCTTTGATTTTTTCTTTTAAGTTATTAATAACAGCCAGTGGGTTTGCTCCATAACGGGCTACTACAACACCACCAACTGCTTCTGAGCCTCCTTTATCCAAACCTCCTCTACGGGTTGCCGGTCCAAAGGTGATAAATGCAACATCTTTTAATCGAACAGGCACATTATCATTTACGGCAACAACACTTTCTTCTAAATCGGAAAGGTTTTTTATATAGCCCAATGCCCTAACCAAATATTCTACTTTATTAAATTCAATGGTACGTGCACCTATGTCCAAGTTGCTTTTTTTAACAGCATTAATTATTTGAGCAACCGTTACTCCATAGGCTTTCATTGCATTAG
>JALSLF010000442.1 GCA_026988445.1 Bacteroidales bacterium | reverse complement strand
AAAAAGACTCAAATACCAAAGGGTATTCTTACTTTTTTGCTAAACTTTTTAATCTCAATGTCTTGGCATTTCTTTTTGTACCTAATCGCTCAATTTAGGTTTAAGCTATTGTTTTCATTTTTTACAAATTATTTTATTCCCAATTAATTTTTTCTTTATTTAAAAAAGCTGAAACACCTTTTTTGCAATCCTCACTTTCTCTGGCTTTTGCATTTAATTCGGCAGCAAAATTCAAAGCATCTTCTAATTTTATATTTTGAATTTGATTAATGAGATTTTTTGTCAAAGCCAAAGAATTTGCCGATGTTTTTGATATTAAATTTTCAGCAAATTTCAATACGTCTTTTTTTATATTTTCAGCATCAGAAATAAAATTTACCAAACCTATTTTTTGTGCTTCTTGCGCATTAATTAAATCTCCGGTTAAGAGTAACTCTTTTGTTTTGCTTTCACCGAATTTCCGGATGGCGAAAATACTTACAATTGCCGGTACAAAACCGATTTTAACTTCGGTAAAACCAAATTTGGCTTCGGGAACAGAAAAAACAATATCACAAACCGTTGCTAAACCTGCCCCTCCCGCAATAGCATGACCTTCAACTTGTGCAATTACCACTTTGGGCATGCTGTAAATTTGCAGAAACATATTTTTTAGTTGTGTGGAGTCTTCGAGATTTTCTTGATAGCTGTAATTGTTCAATTTTTTCAGATATGCTAAATCTGCACCTGCACAAAAAGCTTCACCGGCAGCTTTTAAAACGATTACTTTTACTTCACTGTCTTGTTCCGCCTTTTTTAGCAAACTTGTTAATTCATTAACCATTTCATCGTTTAGTGCATTTCTTTTTTCCGGACGGTTAAGCGTTATGGTTGCGATTTTGTTTTTTACTTTGTAGCGTATCATAAAAAAGGATAAATTTTTTGCCTAATTTACAAAATTTCGAGAATTAAGCAAGCAATGTTTTGGAATTATAAAAAGAAAATTCTTAAATTCGCAGCGCATTTTTGCCCGGATGGCGAAATTGGTAGACGCGCTACATTCAGGGTGTAGTGACCGCAAGGTCGTGTAGGTTCGAGTCCTATTCCGGGTACGAAATTTACTTTCTGTTTTATAGCTAAATTGAGCTATTACCAACAAATATATATCTTAAATTCCTTAATCCTCAAAAATACTTCTTCTTAGTCGGCTAAGCGATTGTGAAGTAATTCCCAAATAGGAAGCGATAAATTGTAAAGGTATGTTTTGTATAAAATCGGGTTTTTCTTTAAGTAAATTACGGTAACGGGTTTCGGCATTAAGTGTTAATAAGGAGTACATCCGTTTTTGCATACGTACAAACATTTCTTCCATGATACGGCGACCTATTGAGCCAAGTGCCGGAAATTGCTTATACAAGCGGTTTAAATCATCGCGATGGATAATTAATAATTCACAATTGGTTATTGCCCTTACTACTTCAAACGATGGTGTTTTGGCTATAAAACTAGCAAATGCCGTTACAAATGAATGTATGGATGAAATATCGCGCGTGCTTTCTTCGCCTTCATGATTAAAATAGATACGTAAATATCCTGAACGAACAAATGCTACATAATTGGCAATGTCGCCTTCTTTTACAAAGAAATCATTTTTTTTTAAATTTAATACCTGCAGTTTATCGGCAACAGCCTGTAATTCTTCATTACTAACTTTACCAAACTTCGATAGTGTTTGATGCAAATCAGGATACATTTTTACTATTATTAAAAAATCACACAAAAGTAAGAACTAAAATTATTTTTTCAATTATTTTTGTCTGAAATTATTTATTTTGGTTTGCTTAAGCACTTTTTTAATTTTGCCTTTTATTTTTCGGTATCTTTGTAAAAATTATATAAGCGTAATATGAGAATTTTTATTAAATCCTTTCTTATTTTATTTCTGATTGCTTCAATCAGTTCACAAACATTGGCTCAAAATAACAGAACATTAAAAAAATCGGATAAAATAATATTTATCCTCGGAAAAAAATATTATCTGCATAAAGTAAAGCGCGGACAAACTTTATATGCCCTGAGCAATGCTTATAATGTTCCGATACAAGATATTATCACTGAAAATTTGGTATTATTAAAAGGTGGATTAAAAACCGGCTTGGAATTAAAAATTCCTTTTGTCGAAGAAGAGACTATTGTTGATAACACGCAGGGTGATAATACAAAAAATGAATTTATCCTTCATACCGTACAACCTGACGAAACATTGTATTATCTTACAAAAAAATATCATGTAAGTAAAGAAGATATTGTAAAATACAATCCGCAATTAAAAAACGGAAGTTTGATAATTGGTCAAATCGTTAAAATTCCTAAAAAAAGTTCCATTCCCGGCGATTTTCAAAGCGATTATTATTATCATACGGTAAAACCTGAAGAAACACTCTTTTCAATAGCTCAGAAATATGATGTGGCTATTGAAAGTATTAAAAGATTAAATCCGGAGACTTATAATAACACTTTAAAAATAAATCAGGTACTGAAAATACCCAAAAACAGCTTTAGTAAAAACGAAACTTTGATTATTGACCATAACTATATTGAAGATTACAAATATTTTGATAAGGACCCGTTGTATTTTGAAGAAGAAGGTAGTACTCCATGTAAGAATTTTCAATACAATAGTTTCATGAAATTTAAAGTGGTTCTGATGTTGCCCTTGTATTTGAACGATAATAGTGTTTCGGTAGCGGAAACCGGAAATTTTTATAAAAATTCAAAAAAATTCTTTGAGATGTATCAAGGAATGTTGTTGGCTGCCGAACGAATGAAAAAAATGGGACTGTCGGTAGAATTTTATGTGTATGATACAGAGGGCAGGACAGATAAAGTTCAAAATATTTTGGCAAAGCCTGAACTAACCGATGCCGACCTTATTATCGGGCCTGTTTACAGTAAGAATTTTAGTTTAGCATCTGATTTTGCAAAACAGCATCGAATAAATATCGTTTCACCTGTTCCGGTAGCATCAAATACTATCGTGCGAACGAATCCCTTTGTTTTTATGGCAAACCCATCAACTGAAAGCAAAGTGGCGATTATTGCAAAACATCTGGCAGGAAATTATAATCATAGTATTATTGTAGTTCATAACGCAACGATTGAAGAAGAAAAGATTATTAATTTATTTAAAGATCGATTGGTAAAATCTTATGCTTCTTATCAGGATGTGGATGAAATAGTTTTTAAACAAATTAATTATAAAATAAGCGGTATTGACGGGGTAATGGATGCCTTATCAATAGGAATGGACAATGTAGTATTAATTCCTTCGGGCGATGAAGCATTTATTACCGATATTGTAACCCGTTTGAACTACCAAAAAGACCGCTATAAAATATCAGTTTACGGAATGCGTTCGTGGGAAAATTACCGGAATATTCCTGTGGAATATATGGCAAACTTAAATTGTCATTTTGGAACTACCAGTCATATAGATTATAAGAGTGCAGCGGTTAAAAATTTTTTGAGCCAATACAGGAACGTTTATTCTGATGAGCCGGGATTGTACAGCTTTTTGGGTTATGATGTTGCAAATTATTTTTTAAACGTTTTGAAAAGATACGGGAAACATTTTCAGTTTTGTTTATCGTATAATGCGGGCTTAGCCAATAAAGGTTTAATGTTTTCTTTTAATTTTCATCGTGTTACTCCATTTAGCGGTTTTGAAAATTATTGGTTGAATATTATTAAAATTGATAAAGATTATCGTTTAATTGAAGAGAAACCTTAATGTATGAACTAAATGTCTGAAGCATCGCAACGTAAATTCAGGCAGATGCTTGAATTACTTTTAATGTTGAACAATAAATACGGAAGAAAAAAACAAGCACTTGCCGAGCATTTTAGATGTTCTGTGCGAACGATTGACCGGTATATAAATACTTTTAAGGAAGTAGGTTTTGTTATTGAAAATAAGGACGGATATTTACATATCGATAAAAAATTGTCGGACTATAAAGATTTGAGCGAATTATTGCATTTCTCGGAAGATGAATCTTTAATACTCACAAAAGCCATTGAAGCAATAAATGCAGACTCAGAACTAAAAGCACAACTGAAAAAGAAGCTTTATTCATTATATAATTTTGACAGGGTAGCCACACCTGTTGTTAAAAAGCATCATCAAAGAATTGTTAAACTTCTGATGCAAGCAATTTCCGAAAAAAAACAAGTTGAACTTATCCAATACCGTTCGGCAAACAGCCAAAATATTACCAACCGAATTATTGAACCTTTTGATTTTACACAAAACTATACATCGGTATGGGCTTACGAAGCCTCTTCGGATGCATGCAAAACATTCAAAATAAATAGAATAAGCAATGTGCATATTTTATCCGATCAGTACTTTTTTGCTGAGAAACACCAAAAAAGTAATTTGGATGCTTTTAGAATGACCGGAGAAGAAAAAATACCGGTTAAGTTAAACTTAAGTTTAAAAGCTTATAATCTGCTGATTGAAGAATATCCGCGCGCTGAACTATTTACTCATAAACAACATGATAATTTGTTTGTGTTTGAAACCAATGTGTTTAGTTTATTTGGTATCGGCAGGTTTATACTTGGACTGCCCAACGATATTGAAATAGTTTATCCGCAAGAATTGAAAAACTATGTTATTGAGGAAATGCAAAAAGCACTAAAAAAAGTTGAAAAATAAATTAACAAAGGACAGTAATTGTCTTTTGAGTATTGTATATTTGTTAGCAAACAAATTTTTATGGACAGAAAAAGCTTTTTGCAACGAGTATTATCTGTTTTTTCGGGTATCGTGTTAAGTCAGAATATTTTGAGTGCCGAAAATACAAAACGGCAAGATATATTGTTATTACAGACAAATATTGCAGGCTACCAATATTACAATGGCAAAAAAGTAGAAAAATATTTTAACAAAGGCGATTTGTTAAAACTTAAGCTACAAGAAGATAACCCGTACGATAGCAATGCCGTAGAAATATATTTTCAAGATGTAAAAATTGGCTACTTGCCGCGCTATGATAATGAGGTAATTGCTAATTTACTACGAGAGGAAAAACAAATTTATGCAAAAATAGATGAATTTATGCCCCACAATCCGGATTGGAATAAAGTGAGTGTAGCGGTTTATATGGGTTAAAAATAGAATGTATGCAATTAAAATTAACATTTCAATTATCAGGTAAAACGCAAATAGTACCGTTAAATTATCAATATCCGGTAAGTGCGTGGATATACAAAGTATTGGAAAAAGCCGATAAAGGTTTTTCGGAAAAACTTCACGAGGAAGGATATAAACTTAAAAACGGCAAAACATTCAAACTATTTACATTTTCGCGAATAAATTTTCCAAAAAACACATGGAAAATAATTTCAAATACCGGCAAAATGAAAATATGGGCACGGAAAGCCTACCTGACAATATCTTTTCAATTGCCGGCTCAACTTGAAAAATTTGTTGCCGGCTTGTTTGCCGACCAAGATGTTTTTATCGGCGATAAGGATTCGGGACTAAAGATGAAAGTGCAAAACATTGAAATGTTGCGAAACGACTATTTTGATGCTGAAGTAAAAGATAATAAACCGGTTATGCTTAGAGTAAAGTCGCTAACGGGTATTGTTTTGGGCTTGGATGTGCCGGAGAAAAAATACGAGCAATATATGAATCCGCTGCACGAAAAATACAAGGAGCTTTTTCTGAAAAACTTGACCGATAAATGCAATGCAGCAGGAGTTACCCGTTTTGATGCTACCGAGTTGGAATTTAAAGTATTGAATATATCGCCCAAAACCGTAATGCAAACCATAAAAGCCGGCACAAGCTCCGAAACAAAAGTAAAAGCCTACAATTATGAGTTTGAACTCACAGCACCGAAAAAAGTGATAGAAGTTGGAATGAATGCAGGCTTCGGGAGTATGAATAGTTTGGGGTTCGGGTTTTGTGGGATGAAAAATGGGGAATAAAAAATTTTAGATATGATAAGAGAAATAATAAATTACACAAAGTACCTTAAAGAGAAATCGCCAAAGATTTTTGAGGAAGGGTTGGAGCCGAGTAAAGGGCTACACATTTTTGTTGAACTTGATGAAGAAGGCAATGCAATTAATTTTCCGGGCAAAAAAGGGGAGAATTGGGATTATTATGACGGGAAGGAAAAGACACAATTCATAAAAAAAATCATACCCTATGATTTAGCTTCGACCTTTATCACTATGAACAAACAAAAAAAGTTTGACCAAAAACAAAAAATTCATTCGGCATCTCCCTTTGCTTTGTCATTTAATTTCAATTTTAGTGATAATGATAAAATTGTTTATGGAATTGAGAAGAAATCAAAAAATAAAACAAAGAATGATAGACTAATTAAGAGAAAAAGAGTTTTTGTTGTGTCTCAAAGAATCAATGATTATTTTAATAATGTAGATAAAATTTTTGAATTGGATGAAAATTTAAAATATTGGAAAAATCTGTTTCAAAAATTTTTAACCGAAAAAATACTTGTACAAATATCTAAAGAACCAAAAAAGTTTATTGAAATAAATACATATTGGAAAAAATTAAAAGAAAAGGAATACTGTAAAATTTATTTAAAAAATATTGATTTGGAAACTTTTGAATCTATTTATGCTCCATATCTTAATTCAAATATTTTCAATAAAGATGATTACAATATAAATAACGAAGGTAAGAATGAAATTTATGGTGTGATTGACTACTATACAACATTTGCAGATAAAAAAGCTTTTTTGAAACATAAAACTGGTTTTTTTAAGGACGGAATTAGCTATAGGTTTTTGGGTAATGATGCTAAGATTTTAAATGACTTCTCAAATATTCGTAAGATTTTTCCAAATCCTTTACCGTTATTTATTGACAAAAATGAATTCTTTAATACAGATGAAATAATTAGAATTTTTAAATCAAATGGAAAATTAAGGTATAGTCAGATATTAAAACAAATCTTTGCTGAAAATCCTGAAAGAGTTTTGCAAAACTATTACCTTCTATTTTTTAGCGGGATGAAAATAGAAGATTTCGATTTTGTGTCAAAGTTCCGTTACTCAATGGAAGAGAACGGAGAATATCCGATAATTAAAAACATCTTCGAAATAAAGCTAAATAAAGATGAATTTAAAAAAGATTATCCTATCAAAAACATCTTTCAGTTTGAAGCGGATATTGTGAAAACAATATTTAATAACTCATTGGTAAAAATAGACGAAAAGAAAGATAACTTCTCAGTCAATTATTTTGGTGAAATAAAAGCTGAATATGTTAGTGGTGGTGAACCTGTTTATCAAATGATACTAAAATATCGCAAAGCTTTTTACGATTATATCTATAAATCGAAAACACAGGCAATTGATTGTAATATGTGGGACGAGATTATGTGGAACAATATTATCGGGGATTTGCGTAGCGATAAAATAACAGATAAAGGGTATCACAGCAAAGAATACAGCATAAAGGAGAAACTTAATATATGGTTTAGCTTATACAATTATTTTATTAACAATAAAAACAGAACAGATATGGCATCAAAAATTCCGGAATTATTAGAAAAAATGAAACAGGTAGCCAATGATGAAAATGCTCATTTTGAGACTACCGAAGAGTTTGCATTCGGGGCGGGACAGATTATTTTTTACCTGCTTAATCAGAGTAAAGCAAGTGAGAGAACTCATGCGCTGCTCGAGCCCTTTATTCAAAAAGTGAAAGCCGAACAGTTACAAAGTTCCATTGCTCAGGCAGTAAATATGTACAAGCATGAAATAAGCTTCGGGCATGGCAGGTTTGAACGGCTAGCAAGTGAGGTGCTCGCTTTTGAAACAGATGATAATCTAAAAAATTATCAGCGTTTTTTATTGGCGGGATATTTTGCTACCCCCATCATTTATGAGAAAAAAGAAAATAAAAACGATTAATAAACCTAAAAAATTAAAATATCATGACAGAATTTACAAACAGAGCTTACGGATTTGCAGTAATTAAAGCAATCAACTCAAATTACAACGCTGATTTTAGCGGCCAACCGCGTACTTTACCCAACGGGCAGGTGTATGCCACTGATAAAGCACTGAAATATACGGTAAGGAATTATTTGAAAGATGTTTACCCAAATGAAAAGGTCTTTTATTTCAAACGGCTGAATTCTGAATTAAACCCGTTGAGTTTGGACCATGCATATGCAGAAGTTTTCCCCGAGCATAAAGACCTGGATGCGAAAAAAAGTGATACAAAATCAATTGTGATAAAGGATATTTTGACTTGTATTGACATACGCCTTTTTGGTTCTACATTTGCAAAAAAAGCTAAAGGTGGAAACATTGCATTATCAATACACGGTCCTGTTCAAATAAATCATGGAGTGAATATTTGGAATGAAGGGAATATATTTTCAGAACAGATTACATCGCCCTTTAACTCTGATGCAGATAGTAAAAATGAGCAAACTACCATTGGTCGCCAATCAAAGCTCGAAGAAGGTCATTATGTTCATCATTTTTCAATCAATCCGAAAAATATTGAAGATATCGCCAAGCACGGAGCAGAAGGAACGCAAACTCTATCGGAAAACGATATTGAATTACTGAAAGAAGCATTATGCAAAGGCGCAACCTATTACGACTCGGCAGCCAAAGCCGGTACCGAAAACGAAATGTTGTTTTATGTGGAACTAAAAAAAGACTCAAAACTTGTACTTCCCAATTTTACCGAAATGGTAAAAATTGATGATAAAAAAGAGGATGGCAAACGCTATTTCGATTTGTCGGCAGTAAAAACCGAGTTGGAAAAGCATAAAGATGAGTTTTCGAAATGTGAGATATATTTCAATACCAACAATGTGGAAGTAAGCGGTTTACCTGAGAACTGCTCAGAATACGAATTGTAATATAAAACACGATATTATATGATTTTAACTATTTGACAAATAAGCATCTAAGAAAGAAATAAAATCTGTTTTGTGTAATAAAATATATGCGTATCTTTACATTTTAGCACAAGATAAAACAACTATTTATTATGACACAATTACAACAAGAGTTTATTGATATTTTAGATGAGTTCGGCTATGATATTTTTACGGTAGCGATGATAAAGGAATGTAATAGAATTTCTGCAAGCAAGATTCATCAGGCAATCAGAACGCTTACAAAATCGGGTTATTTGATTAAACTGGAGCGGGGTAAATACATCCGTAGCAGTTTTATCGACCCAAATGTAATCGGCTCTTTTTTGGCGCCTGATGGTGGAATTGCCTACTGGTCGGCACTCAACTATCATAATTTAACGGAGCAATTTGTTAATGTCATATTTGTTCAAACGGCAAGGCGTAGAGGCGAAGAAGTTATGATTAACAATTTAAGATATAAGTTTATTAAAATAAAACCACATAAATTATTCGGATACAAGGAATTTGGTTATGGAAATCACAAATATAAAATTACTGATTTGGAAAAAACAATTTTAGATTGTTTTGAGTTGCCTCACCTTGCCGGTTGGTATCAGGAGATCATTAAAGCTTTTAATAATGCAAATATTAACCAAAACAAATTAATTAAATATTGCAAAATAGTTAATAACAAATCTGTCATTAAGCGATTGGGTTTTTTAAGTGAATTTTTACAAAAATCAAATATGGAGAAGTTTATTGAATATGCACAAAGTGTTGTTACAAAACCCTATGCATTATTTGAAATTGACGGAGAAACAAAAGGCGATTACAATAGCAAATGGAAATTGATTGTTAATATGCCCTATGAAGAAATACTGGAAATTGCAAACTCTTAAATAATGACCTATAAAGAGATACAAAATATAGCAAAGAAATTACAGATGGATGAAGCTGTTATTGATAAAGACTGGGTTCTTGGTCATTTCCTTAATGCTATGTTTTCATTTCCCGAGATTTCAGAAAACTTTGTATTTAAAGGCGGCACTTGTTTAAGAAAAAATTATTTTGAAGATTATCGCTTTTCGGAAGATTTGGACTTCACACTTATTGACGAGTCGTTTGTGATTGACGATGCATTTTTCAAAAAGATAATAAAGCTGGCGGAAAGAAACAGTGGAGCCAAATTTCATTTAAAAGATATTAAGCGGCAGGTTCACGAAGACATACCTCAGGGCTACGAAATTATCATTCTATTCTGGGGAGCTTTTCACAAACCGAATCAAAGAGAATTAACATATAATCGTTGGTTAACTAAGATTAAATTGGATATAAGTTACTCTGAAAAAGTTATATTGGAACCTGAGCAAAAGCAAATTTATCACCCTTATTCAGACATTGAAATTATTAATAGCATAGTTCCTGTGTATCCGCTAAATGAAATTATAGCCGAAAAACTTCGTTCGTTAATGCAACGAAATAGACCTCGCGATATTTATGATTTGTACTATTTGGCGAATATAATTTCGCATGAGCATTATTCAGTAGTTTTGAGCCTGTTAAAACAAAAATCTGAAAGCAAGAAAATTGATTGTTGTGAATACGACAATCTTGTTAATGAAAAAAAGTACAAAAGTAATAAAAGAGCTTGGAAAAGCAGTTTGGCATACCACCTGCCGAAAGGCAAATTAGTTGATTATGACATAGCCTATTCAATTGTTGGACAATTTGTAGAGAATATTTTAAATCAAGAAATATGAAAAAACTAATATCGTTTACCATAAAAGCAGAAAAGGGTTTTTTGAAGAAACCCGATATCAATGAGGGAATTTATCTGACCTACAATATGCTTCATAAACCCGCATTGCTTGGTATTCTTGGAGCCATTATCGGTCTTGAAGGTTATCAAAAAAATGAAGAGTTGCCGGAATATTACAAGAAATTAAAAGATATTCCTGTGGGCATTGCACCTGTTGGAGCAGAAAAAGGGAACTTTCAGAAAACGAAAATAACCTATAACAATACTACCGGAATGGCAAGCAACGAAGCCGGGGGTAATCTGATAATTTCCGAGCAAACTCTGATAAAACCTGCCTACAAAATATATCTGCTTCTGGATTTGGAAGATGAAAACCAAAAGAAACTATGCAACAATATCAAAGAGCAAAAAGCAGTGTACCTGCCTTATCTCGGGAAAAACGACTATTCGCTTTGGTGGGAAAAGAAGGATGTTGTTGCGTATGATGAGTGGG
>JALSLF010000441.1 GCA_026988445.1 Bacteroidales bacterium | reverse complement strand
AAATATCTTCGATGTTTTTGTTATTGAACACAAAAAGCACTCAAAACACTAATCCGCCGGTAGTCGGATATGGTTTGCTTACGGCAAATATATTATCCACAGATCCGCCGGTAGTCGGACATGTACTCGCAGATTTTCGCAGATGTTTAAAACATCTTCGATGTTTTTGTTTTTAACTACAAAGAGCATTCAGGACACTAATCCGCCGATAGTCGGACATGGTTTGCCTGTGGCAAAGGTTTTAGTTGCATATCAACCAATGGCAGATATAATACTATTATGCTTTTTACTTTTTAAGTTCAATATCTTGGCATTTAGCTTTATACATAATCGCAAAATTTAGCTCAAAAAAAAAGCTGCTATATTAATACAGCAGCTTTTTTTTAAATCTTAATGAATAATTCAATTATGAACGTCTGAAATTGTACATTTCCAATTCCCATTTTCTAATTTTCAGTAAATAATCACTTTTTACTTTTTCTCCTTTAGAATTAGTGTAATAACACCATCTAAGAATTTCATTATTAATGGGCTGATTACTTAAAATTTTCTTTTTTAAGGTACTTCGATTAAATGAACCGATACCTTTTGCAAAAACAAAATGTGCCATTGCCAGTCTTTGAGCACCTTCAAGTTTAATATTTCGGTCTAAAGCACGAAGTGCTTTATTAAAATCAGCCCTTAGTAAACTATCGGCTTGTTCTTTAGTGATTTGGGTGAAGTTTTCGCCGGGTAAAAGTTTATGCCCATATCCAATGGTTTTGTACCCACCGGCACATACATATACTTTGCCATTGGCAAAACCTTCGTGCTTTTTTATAAACTCAATTGTTTTTTCGTATTCTTCGTCCCAGTTGAAAACTTTTCTAATTTTAATACGTGAGTGATCAACTGTAATAAGTTTTTTTTCCTTTTTTTCATCCGGATCTTTTTTATCTTCACTATTTGCTGCCGAAATATTAATTCCTGACATATTTAAGAAGACAACCAGCTCCGTTACTAAAATAAAGTGTAAACTTTGTTTCATATAAATAAATTTCGTTCGACATAGTTTTGCATTTATACATAATCATTATATTTTACTGATTATGAAATAAATATGTGTTTTTATACACATTTTTAAGCAAAAAACGGCTGCAAAGGTAAAAAGAAATCTTTACCGTACAAGAAATACATTTTATTTTACGTAAACGGATGCTTTTATAGGATGATTATCAAATATTTGCAGAGGAGTAAATCGTTTGTTTATGTAAAGTGAATTTATTTAGATGTAATGTTCGTTTATAATATTGTTAGGTTAAATCTGAAAATCGGGATACCAAAGTAGCTTATCAAAATCTTGAATTTGATTATCTACAATTTTAATTCCTTCATTTTCCAATAGTTCTTTCATGGTGTTTTCGTTGGCAAAATAATGTTTTCCGGTAAGTAAGCCTTTACGGTTTACAACCCTGTGGGCGGGTACAAATTCTTTTTCCGAAGATGATTTATTGAGTGCCCAACCAACCATACGTGCAGCTTGAGGCGAACCAATATGTTTTGCAATAATACCATAAGTGCACACACGCCCGTAGGGAATTTGCCTTACAAGATCATATACTTTTTCAAAAAAACCGGTTTCCATATTAATTTTGCTTAAAGCGTATTCGTTTTGCGCGTAAAAAACTACCTTTTCTGTAAGCACTGAAATTTTCACGAGCAGGGTCAAGACTGTTTATCTTTACTAATCCTGCAGCATGAATAAATTCTGTATCGCCAATGTAAATAGTAACATGAATCACTTTTTCTTTGGTATTTTGTGTGGCTTTTTTACCGAAGAACAATAAATCGCCTGCTTGCAATTTTGAAAAATGATTGCTTGTATCAATTTCTTTTCCTAATTTTACTTGTTGCGATGCATCGCGCGGAAGCTGAATACCGTTGAGTTCATAAACTGTTTGGGTGAATCCACTGCAATCAAATTGTTTGGCTGATGTTCCACCCCACATATACGGTACTCCAAGAAATTGTTTGGCTGTTTGAACTATGTTCTCCTGTGTAGCTTTACGCGATAATTTCCATGTATTGTATTTTTCAACGGATGTTTTTTCAATATACGCTTCTCTATCATCCGGTAATTTTACTTTGTAAAAATTACTATTTTCAGCATTAAGTTTAAGCACATCACCTATTACTACATCGCTGATTTTTTGCGTATTAATATCTGCTTCTTCATAAACATGGGTGTATATTTTGGTGACGATTAGCTTTTCGCTTGATTTCCAAGATTGTAGTTCGGCTTCTGAAAGAGAAATTAATGCCGGAGCATACATCCAACCATAATATTTATCAGGAGTTTGTACTAAATACCAACTGCCCGATTTCAAAAATAAATTTAATGTATCGCCCATTAATGCTTGACTGATTAATTCGCTTTTTATGATGGGCTTGCTACGCAAGTTGGCTACTGACAGACGAACCAATGCTTTTGTTTGTCCTGATAAGCTATTACTGTCCGGCAATGGTTTTATTGAATCAATGTAGGATATTTTTTCTGCTTTCATTAAAGAGTCAATGGCGTGAATAACAGACGGATGATTTGTATATCCTTTGAGCATTAATTTCCCGGAATTATCCTGAAGATTTATATTGAAAATATAATCTCTGCTATCGGGCACATAGCGGTTTTTAACCTTTTGTATTATTAAGGCTGTTTTCTCACTATCTTTACCAGTGCATGAAGCAAGTAGTAAAACCGAAATCAGGAAAATTAAAAATGTTTTCATAAATAGTAGTTCGTTAAATTTTTTGTTTGATAAATATTCACTAAAGCCTTGTTGCTATGCTACTTAATTATTCCCCGGCTTTTAAGTCGGGGCTATTGATAATTGCTTATTGTCAATTGATTACAAAAAAGCACTGAACTATTGCATAAGTAGCATCTTAATTATTTGCAATATATTCGGCTAATAAAATTATATCAAAAGGTGTGTCAATTACCAATTTATTGTCTTGCACAATAAAATATTTTCTTGAGTAGTAATCAATTAATACGGTTCCTTTATCATAAAACCCTTGAATATTAATTTCTTTTTTACCTTTAGGTAAGTCTAAGCCAATTAATACTTTGTCGGTAAAATTTCCATTTTTGTACGAACGTGTAAAAAGGTATGGTTTTTCGGAGATAATTTTATGAACACCGGCACCTACTGCGGGATGTTCTTTTCTAAAAACACCAATCTTTTGCCAATGTTTTAAGATTTTTTGGGTATCGGGATTTTTTAAATCGTTCCAATTCATAAACGAACGCAATGTAGCATCACCATTTGCTCCGGAAATCTCGAGCGAACGAGCAGTTTCATCGCCATAGTAAATTTGTGATGTACCCGGACTTAATAATAGTTTCACCGCTGTTTCAAAAGGCTTTTCGCGTTTTTTATCAAAGGGGTTGCCATCATCGTGTGAGCTTAAATAGTTTACCACACCGTAGTTTTTTAAGTCATTACTTAAGATATCCGAATAATAGGAAAAAATTTCTTCGTAATCTTTATCGGCACTCCAACGAAATTCAAAGTTGATTAAAGCATCAAAACCGTGTTTAAAATAATTCACTTGTTTATCGGGGAAATTATAAATCTGCTTTCCCGAAATACCGTAACCATATACTTCGCCAAGCATATAAAACTCATTATCGTCCAAAATTGCATCAGGATGTTCTTTTTTCCAATCGGCAAAGGCTTCTAGGGCTTCTTTACGTAATTCGTCCCAAACAGATTCTTCCACATGCTTTGCCGTATCAACACGATAACCATCTATACCGAATTTCCGTATTAAATCGGTAAGCCATTTGATAATATAAAAACGGGGAGCACGCGGATATCCGGTATTTGCAAAAAACTCATCCAATTCTTTCATTTCTTGCTCATAACGGCCTTCTTTTTTCCATTTTTCAATAAGTTCGGGCGGTAGTTGAACATTTTCATTACTTTCGGTTTTTATATCAGGTAAATTTTTCACTAAGGTGCATTCTACGGTATGCTCATAGTTATCATAAGTACATTGCGGACGGGTTCGTACCCAATCCGAGGGCCAAACGGGGTCTTTCGCTGTAACAGGACCTGTATGATTTAAGACTACATCAAAAAGTATTCTAATCTTGTGTTTGTGTGCTGTTTCAACAAGTTGTTTTAGTTTTTTTTCGGTGGCAAAATTAGGTTCAAAGCTTGTCCAGTCGCGTATCCAATAGCCATGAAAAGCATAAGTGTTTCCACTTCCTTCGTTCACGGCACCATGAATTTGTTCAAAAACCGGTGAAAGCCAAATAGCGTTTATGCCCAGACTATCAAAATAGCCTTCGTTAATTTTTTTAATGATCCCGGCAACATCACCTCCCTTAAAACCACGCAGTTTTTCGGTCGGTTTATTTCGATTAAAGTTTAAGTTGTTTTCAGGATTCCCATCGTAAAAACGGTCGGTAAGTAGAAAATATATGTTTGCAGCTTTCCAATCAAAAGGAACTGTTTCTTTTTTAACACTTAAATTTTCTTTTTGCGATTTACAACTAAATAATAATCCGACTAAAATAAAAACAGTTAAAATTTTGTTTATTGAATCCATAAAAGTATTTATAAAAATTTGTACGACAAATATAGTAAATTATAAAACATTCGTTTTTATTTATGTGAAAAACACATCATACATCCTTTTCTTTTCAGAAAATATTATTTAATTTTATATTTTCTAAGCTAAACTAAATACTTTTATGGAAACTTCAAAAAGAATAGTAGCACTGGATGCTTTTCGTGGTTTAACCGTAGCCATGATGATATTAGTAAATACCCCCGGAAGTTGGGCTTATGTTTATCCGCCTTTGGATCATGCAAAATGGCATGGTTGCACGCCCACAGACTTGGTATTCCCATTTTTCCTGTTTATTGTAGGGACAGCTATGTGGTTTTCTTTTAAAAGCTTTAATCATCAATTAAGTTCAAAGGCAGTGCATAAAATAATAAAACGCACGGTACTGATTTTTTTAATCGGAGTGGCAATGAAGCTTTATTCTATGCTCTTGCGCGATAATTCACATTTTAGAGTAATGGGTGTATTGCAACGTATTGCCTTAGCTTATGGCTTTGCCTCTTTTTTGGTATTGAGTTTGAAAAAAAGAAATATAGTATTGCTGAGTGCTTTTATTTTATTTGCTTATTGGTTTTTGTTATGGTTTTTTGGCGGCGATGATCCTTATGCTTTAGAAAGCAATTTTGAACGAGTAATTGATTTAAAAATTATTGGAGCAAGATTTTTGTATAAAGGAGAAGGTATTCCTTTTGATCCGGAGGGCTTATTGAGTACTTTACCGGCTATTGTTACAGTGGTAATCGGCTATTTAACCGGAAGCTTTATCGACCAAATGAAAAACCGGAATAAAATGGTGTTGCAAATGTTAGGTTTTGGTGTTGTGTTAGTTATTGGCGGATTAATATGGAATGAGTTTTTCCCGATTAATAAAAAATTATGGACCAGTTCTTATGTTTTATATACCGCAGGACTGGCTCAAATATTTTTATCCTTTTTTATTTGGATAATTGATGTTAAAGGATTTAAAAAATGGGTACAACCTTTTATATGGTACGGAATGAACCCTTTGTTTATTTATGTTATGTCCATTGTTTTGGTTATTACCTATTTAGGAGTTCATTTAGACGGAATGACTTTTTATGCATGGCTTTATAAAAAAGTTTTTGTTGTAATTGCCGGAAATATGAACGGTTCACTACTATTTGCATTGTCCCACGTAATTCTTTTTGGTTTTATCGGTTGGTTAATGTACAGGAAAAAGGTATTTATTAAGATTTAAGGTTTAGTATAATAATCGCAAAATCTAAATAAATTTCAGCGGCAATCTTCAATTTTGATATTCCTTTTTAAATTTCTATTTTTATGAAATTTACCAAAAGAGAAATACCGTGAAATTTACTGATTATTTTTACACGAAAAGCAATATCGAAATTGAAAACAGGAAATCCAGAACACTTATTTGGATAAATTTGTATTTACTTGTATTAAATATCCTTTTTGCATTTGTTTATACTGCAAAAGGAGAATTTGAACTTGATAGACAATTAGGTGTATTTTTAGTAATACTATTTATTCTGATTTCTTTTTTCTTATTAAAAAAGTATAACTATAAAATTGCTGCAAATTTTTTTACAATTGCCGTCAGTATATTACTTGTAACACTATCAAATTATTTTTTAGATGAAAAATTATTAGGTTCGGCATATGCTCAGTCGTTTTTTTTACTATTTGCTTATCTGGGATTTAGTATGTTGTTTACACACCGTTATGTTTTAATTATTAACGGAACAATTATTTTATTAGGGAACTTTTTGTATTATTATAATATTACTCATAAACTTGGTCATTCAGACTATGCTTCGATTGCTGTTGTAAGTGTTTCGTTTTCATTGGTTTTTATGACGGTTTTGCTTTATCTTGGTAAAAAATTCTCAGACGATGCTTTAATTCAATCGATGGAAGAAAATTTAAAAAACAAAGAGCAAAATAAAAAACTGAGCCATATAATTGAAGCCATTAAAGAAACTACTACTATTTTGGAAAACCTTTCGGAAGAGGTAAAAACTTCCATTGATGCTTTATCTGATGGTGCCAATAATCAAGCTTCAAGTGTTGAAGAAGTTTTTTCGGTAATTGAAGAATTTGGCGAATCGCTTAATCAAAATGCAGGAAATGCAAAACAATCGGTAGAGATAGCTCAAAAAACTGAGAAATTTTCAAAAAGAAGTGCCCAGTCTATTCAGCGCGTTGTTTCGGCAACTCAAGATATTTTTAAACGTATTGATGTGATTAACGAAATTGCCCGGCAAACAAATCTTTTGGCATTAAACGCATCCATTGAAGCCGCACGTGCAGGTAGTGCAGGTAAAGGATTTTCAGTGGTAGCAGCCGAAGTAAAAAAACTTGCCGAGCATAGCCATAGTGCCGCTAAAGATATTATTAGCCTGGTAAACGAAAGTATTGCAATTTCGGATAAAGCAAATGAATACATCAATCAAATTATGAGTGAAATCAAAAAATCTACTGATTTTACCATTCAAATATCAGAAGCTTTGACTGAACAAACGGCAAATGTCAGCAGTATTAATAAAGCAATAACCGAAGTAAATATAGATGCTCAAAATAATGCTGCAATTGCAGGAAACCTTGCTGTTAATATCGATCAGTTAAATGAATATGCTGAAAAATTACGGGATTTAGTAAACCGAAATTGAGCGGTTATTTTCTTCAATAAGCACCAATCTATTGAGTTAAAACCTAAATTGAGCGATTATCTACTTCGATAAGCACCAATCTATTGAGTTAAAAATCAAATTTTAAACTCATTCGTACACCCCATTCATCAACATTCGGGTTGTCGAGATAAGTTAATCTGCGAACCAAATCTACTCTGAAAAATTTAAAGATATTTTCAATACCTACACCAACTTCCATATAAGGCTTTTCTTGTAAGCTAAATGTTGTTGTATTACCTTGTGTATCAGTCGGAAAAAGCATTAATCCTTGTGTTTGTTCCGGATTATTTGCATCGGTGATATTTCCGTAAATACCTTTAAAAGTGATAACCTCTCGCCATTTGAGTCGTCTAAATACCGGAATTTTATTAAAAAAGAAACCGTAAAAGTGATGTTCCGCATTAATTGCAACATATTGATCGCTTACAAATTCTAAAAAGTTCATTAAGTTATATGACAAACTTTGATAGGAATACGTTTGATTAGCACGATGGATAAACAGTAAAGGGAAAGGAATTCCTTTGGTAAGTACTTTACCTGCTTCAAATTCAAAATTAGTAAAGCCCATAGGACTTAAATAAATTCGTTTAAAAAACTCAAAACTAAATTTAGAATAGGTGTAATCACCATTAAATAAATCTTTAAATCCCTGTGTATAGGTGAGTTGAACAATAGGATATTTAGAAAGTATAGGTACCCTGTAACTCATTCCGAGATAATACTTTTCGTTTGGAGCAAAACGAATAGTTGTACGAATTTCGCTAAGGGTAATTTTATTTAATGAATAATCATCGTAATTAAATTCTAAACTTCCTGCGGGATACTCTTTGCTATGCCTTAAATTTATTCGGCTTGAAAACCCATTTGCCCAGTCTTTGTAATGTTCAACATCAAACAATTCGTAATAAATCAATTTATCGGCAAGACCGCGCTTAAACGAAAGGAACAAATTACCTTCATTGGCAAACATTAAATTCATGCCCGGAAATTTGGTATCGTTTACATATTTTAATTTTACAAAATGTAATGGAGTTTCACGTAATGAATTACCGTTTAGCGAATATTGTACGCTTGCCGAATATTTAAACTTTTCATCTTCTAAACCATAAATTCCGTATGCTGCAAAACGCAATGTTTTACTAAATTTGTCGCTGGTTTGTCCGCCAAGTTTTAAGCGGGTACCCTCTACTTCGTTAAAAGAGATAAATGTGCTTATGGGTCCTAAATCTAACCAATCCAAATTCCAATATGCTTCAACAAAAAGCATTAAAACATTCATCGACGTTTTAAAAATCGGAACTTCTTTTAAACTATCAGTCATCGTATAAATATCTTGTTCGCGCGGACTAAGTGGTGTAATCCGATGAGTTTGCCAGTACTCATCCGGTTTATAAAGATAATTGGGTGCATAGAAAATATTTTCTACACCGGAGTATAGAGAATCCGGAGCAGGTTTATTAAAGATAAAATTAGCATAATCTACTGTTTTTGTACCGAAAACACCTGCATTTTTATTTCCGATATTAAAGTCAATGGTAATTTTATCTTTACTCAACACCCAAGCTTTATTATTTTGATATGAAAACTCTTGTTTAATTTCAAGGTCATTCACAAAATTCAGGTTAATATCATCACTTACCTTCATTTTTAGCTTTACAACAGCATAACGTTCATCGTTGGTTATGTACATTTTGCCAATGAATGCAAAATCTAATTTATTTCGCGGCTGAAAAGCCAGCTCGATGCAATTATAATTATTCACATCAAGGGTATCTATAATCCTGAATTTATAGGTGATTGGAGCTAAGGGCGATAGGGGACTGACAAAATCATTGGTTAGAATATTTACCGTATTTTGATAAATATCAATATCTTGATACATATAGTTGATGAATAAATCAAAACCGGCATTATCAATATATTCATGAAAATTTATGAGTTTGGTAGCATTTACATATTCTTTTCGGGCTTTGGGTGATTTACGGAAATAAATATCCGATAAACTTTCTTTTAAAAAAACAGGTAAATAGGGTTTCCCATTTACTTCGGATGTATCAATATAATCAAAAATAAATTGAAACTTTTTAAATGCCTTTTTGTTTTGAAACTTTTCCGTAATATTATTCAAGTCCATTTCAACTTTTTCGTACTTTTTATACTGATAATAATCAAAACTATTAAGGCGATTACTGTCTTTATGCGCAATTGCTTTTTTAATTAATTCTACCGCCGGATTGTTTTTATTCCGGTATCTTTTCTTTTTTGATGTAACTACAATTTCATTTAAACTAACATTTTCCGGTTCTAATGCAAAATTTACAGTTTGCGTTTTACCAAGCTGAATGGCTTTTGTTTGTGTATTGTAACCAATAAATGAAGCTGTTAGTTTTCCTGAAGCCCATTGTGTAACTAATTCATAGTTCCCGTCATAATCGGTTACGGTACCAATATCTTTACCTTCAAAAAATACATTTACAAAAGGTAATGGTTCACCGGTAGATTTATCAGTTATTTGTCCTTTTATTTTTGTAAGTTTTTGTGCCTGTAAATTAGTAACAGGCATAATTATCACAAATAATAATAAAACAATTTGTTTTTTTGACATATTCGAATGTTTATAAGAATATTTTAGAAAAAATAATCTACAAAAGTAAACAATGTTGTTTATGATAATATTATAAATTTGTATTATATTTTTAAAGGAAATATTTAATAATGAAGCTACTTGTATACAAAGTATTGCTAATCACGCTTTTTGCTATTAAAGGAGATTATCAACTAATTAAAAAAATTAATAAAAAAACCGATTTTATTGCCATAGATGATTTAGGCTATTTATATCTGCATGAAAATAATAAGCTACAAAAATATACCAATACAGGAGATTTGCTGAATAATTATACAAATTTGACTTATGGGAAGCTAAGTTTTTTTGATGCATCAGACCCTTATATGTTACTTTTGTATTATAAAGAGCTGAATAAAATAGTTTTTTTGGATAATCAATTGACACCAATGGGCAGTCCTATTGATTTGGATAAATTAGAATTATATCAAGTGGATAAGGTATGCAAATCAAAAGAATTTGCTATATGGATTTATGATGATTTTGATAAACGCTTGATACAATATGCTTTTAATCCAAAAGGTATTTTAAACGAAATCAATTTAAATCTTTTAAATATTTCAGAAGATATTAATTTCATGCGCGAAGCCGGAAATCGCTTATATTTAAGCACCAATAAACATTTATATATTTTTGATATTTATGGCAGCCTTATAAAAAAAGTAAACATTGATATTCCGCATTCATTTCAAATAGCAAATAATAAACTTATTTACCTTAGCGAAGATAAATTGATTTTATATGCACCCAATGAAAATATAGCGGATACACTTTCGTTGAATTTTACCCACAATATTTTAAATGCACTCATGAATGATGAATTGCTTTATGTTCAAAAAAAAGATAGTGTTTTAATATTTAAACAAAAGTGATATTTTATTGCAGTACTAAAGTGAGCAGATGACTGCCAGTCATCAGCTCACTGTCATATACCATTTATTAATTAGGAAAGCGTTTTCCGCCATCGCTTGGGAAAATACCTACGGTATATTCTTTAATTTTTGTTCCATCTGCTTTGTAACGGATTAATTTTCCGTTTGCGGTAGAAGACTCTTGCAATAAGAAAATTACATCATTTTCTTTATCAATAACAAAACCGTAATTCTGCTGATCAATAAATGGGCTTGTTGGTGCCGAACTTGCGGTAATACTTACGGCATAAAGTCCTTGAAAACCCCATCCACCGCCGATATATAATTTATCTTCGGCTTTATTAATTCCCAGTTTGGTTGGATGCATTTCATTAAAAAGCCATATATGATTAGCAATATTATCCGTATTTG
>JALSLF010000440.1 GCA_026988445.1 Bacteroidales bacterium | reverse complement strand
CCATTTCAATACCCACACTATTAAAAGCAGCTACACTCATATTTTTTGTGGAAAAACCTCCGGTTGCAATAGTTGCAAAAGAATGATTTACTGCATCGAAAAAACTCATGCCGAGAAAATAGAGAAAAATCGTTTCTAAAAAAGTAAGGCTTACATAAACAATAGCTAATATTCGTACAATATTTTTTAATCTGTAGCGAAAATTTAATTTTGATAAATCAGATATTTCAGCATTATAAATATTAATCTTGTCTCCTTTTTTTTGCGGTAGAATTAATAAAACAAATAAAATAATACCAATCCCCCCTATCCAATGGGTAGATGAACGCCAAAACAAAATCCCTTTGGGTAAGCCTTCTATATTATTTAAAATGGTTGAGCCGGTAGTTGTAAAACCCGAAACACTTTCAAACCAAGCATTGGCAAAAGTAAATTCACCACCCCACATAATGTAGGGTAAAGTACCGACCAAACAAGTCAGCAACCAACCGAAAACGACTATTGATAAGCCTTCGCCAAAACTAATACTTTCGGTAGGCTCCACAAAAATCAAAGGAAAACCTCCTAAAATAATACATATTATAGCACTAAAAAGTAAGGGAACAGCGGATTCTTCATTCAAATACCATGAAATTAAAAAAGAGATAAACAAAAAAATTGAGTTTATCAGTAATACATATCCTAAATGTTTTATTATAATTTCCTTCTTCATTTAATTTCTTTCTATATTTTCAGATAAGATAAGTTTTGTGTGTCTAAGCTTTCTATTTACGGTTATTCTCATTAACCAATCGTACTAAAAGATTATTTATAGATTGCTCCAATTGTTTTATTTCATCATTGGAACTAATATTGGAATTTAATAATTTTTGATCGGGTTCATAAAACTTAACTGCTTGAACCAACTGCTCTATAGGGTGAACAAAATACCGGGTAATAAAAAAACTTAACATCACGGAAAAAATAAGAGCAGCAATAATGGATACAATGCCCGGCATAATCGCCCTATGTGCTTTATCTTTTATTGTTGACGCTGTATCATGCATACTTTCTTCATTTAAAAGCATTAAACTATTGACGGCATCTTTTACATCTAAAAATTTTTGATGAATATTGCTTTTGTACCAAACTATATCATTCTGCTTTGAAGTACCAACAACAGGCAATAGCCATTCTTTTTTGTACACTTCGTATTTATTTTTTATATTGATGATGTATTTGTCTTCACCGGTTTCTGTAATATTGTTTTTTACAATATCAAAAGCTTTTTTAAAGGAGTTGTCTGCCGAATCAATAATTGTTCTGCCGTGCTCCCATTCACCCATCATTAATAATAAAACTCCACTGTCTTCCCGCTCTAATGCTTCCACCATGTTTTTTGCTTCTTTTATGGTTTTGTAATTATCTTCAATTAATGACTGAAGATTATCGCTTAATTTACGAAATTCATAAATAGAAACAACACCGGCAACTGCCAGCATAGCAATTAGCAATAAAAAACTTAAATAGATTTTTAGTTTTAATGATTTTTTCATCGTA
>JALSLF010000439.1 GCA_026988445.1 Bacteroidales bacterium | reverse complement strand
TTAATGCCTCGAACAAATTTTGATGAAGGAGGACCTGACCCTAATTATACTATGCAAAATATAATTGACGGAAATTTTGATGCAGATTTGATTCAATGGGCAAAAGAAGCTGCTGCGACTGGTATTCCTTTATTGGCTGAGTTTGGAACTGAAATGAACGGGAATTGGTTTCCTTGGAACGGACAATACAATGGAGGCGAAACAACTACCGGATATGGAAATCCTGTTTTACCCAATGGACCGGAGCGTTTTCGGGATGCTTACCGGCATATTATTGATATTTGCAGACAAAATGGAGCAAATAATATTACTTGGTTTTTTCATGTTGATGCTTATGGTGAACCGGATGCAGATTGGAATGAAATTCAAAACTATTATCCCGGAGATGAATATATTGATTGGTTGGGTGTTAGCATATACGGGCCTCAGGAAAGTGAAGAGGATTATCAAGAATTTGATGAAATATTAAAGGATGTTTACCCAAAATTGACTGCATTGTCCGATATGCCTATAGCTATTTTAGAATTTGCTGTAACTGAAATGTAGTTTAATCATAACAAAAAAATGAGTTTAGAAAGTAATTACTTGGATGTAAATAAATCACTTTGGAATAAGCGTACCGAAATTCATCTTAAATCTGATTTTTATAATCTTGATGATTTTATAAAGGGAAAAAATAGTTTAAACCAAATTGAGTTAGATTTATTAGGCAATATTCAAAATAAAAGTATTTTGCATTTGCAATGTCATTTCGGGCAAGATTCTATTTCTTTGGCGCATATGGGGGCAGATGTTACTGGAGTTGATTTTTCCGAGAAAGCAATTAAAGCCGGAGAAGAATTAGCACGAAAAATGAATACGAAAAATATAGAGTTCATTTGCTGTGATATTTATAATTTACCTAATTATTTAAACAAGACTTTTGATATTGTTTATACATCTTATGGTACCATTGGTTGGTTGCCCGATATAGATAAATGGGCAAGAATTGTTTCGCGATATTTAAAATTTGGTGGAAAATTTGTTTTTGCTGAGTTTCATCCTTTTGTTTGGATATTTGATTATAATTTTAAAAAAATTAAATATAGCTATTTTAAATCTGATGCTATTATTGAAACTGAATCCGGAACTTATGCAGATAAAAGTGCACGTATAAATATTCAATCGGTGAGCTGGAATCATAGTTTAAGCGAACTATTGAATAGCTTAATAACTAATAATATAGAAATTAAACAGATAAAAGAATACGATTATTCTCCATATGATTGCTTTAATAATACGGTAAAAATCGAAGAGAATAAATTTATGATAAAAGGGCTTGAAAAAAAGATACCCTTAGTTTATTCTGTTTTAGGAATTAAAAGATAACAGAATATATTTCTTATAAAAATGGAAAAACAAGATACTATTAAAACATATGAGCAAGTAAATAGAGAAGATGCATCTGCCCATTTCAGGGTTGCTAAAATGGAAGATTATTATGAATTAAGAAACGGAAAAGTTGATGCACCGCATCGTCATAATTACTATACTGTTTTATTAGTTAAAAAAGCTTCTGGAAGACATATTATTGATTTTAAAGAATATGAATTAACCGGTGATATTGTTTTTTTTGTAAATCCCGGACAGGTTCATCAAGTTATTGAGTATGAAAAATCTTATGGATATATATTAACTTTTTCTACTCAATTTTTAATTGATAACAACATTCCTTTATCTTTTATAGAGGATTTAAACTTATTTAATGACTATGGAGTTTGGCCTCCTATGAATTTAGATGACAATCAGCGAATTATATTAGAAAATCACTGTGAGGAAATTTTGGGATTTTACCATTCAAATATAAAATTTAAAAATCATGCAATAGGAGCGAGCTTAAAACTATTTTTGATTTATTGTAATAATCTTTGCACCCTGTCAAAAGAAGATACACAAATTATACAGGCAGGACATTCCATTTTAAAAAATTTCAAAAAAGCAGTAGAGCAAAATTACATTCAATGGCATTCTTCGGCTGAATATGCTCAATATCTTAACATCAGCACCGACCATTTAAACAGAACCATAAAATCTTTAATAGGAAAAACTGCTAAAGATTATATCCAAACCAGAATATGTATAGCAGCCAAGCGTCTTCTCTATTTTTCTGATTTAACAACCAAAGAAATAGCCTATAAACTGGGATTTTCCGAAGCATCTAATTTTAGTGCTTTTTTTAAAAAATGTGCCGGTATTTCACCTTCTGAATTCCGAAAAAAACGGTAATGTCGGATTTTCATAAGCCTTTCCCTTTTTATCATAGTATTTGAACATATTTAACGTACTATCTTTGTTACATCAAAATAACTAGATTAGTAATTACTTTATTAAAATATGAAAACAATAATACATAAGGCTGAAAGTAGGGGAGAAGCAAATTACGGATGGCTTATTGCAAAACATAGTTTTAGTTTTGCCGATTATTATAATCCGGAACGAATGAATTTCGGTGTTTTAAGAGTTTTAAACGATGATATCATTGCCGGTGGAAAAGGTTTTGGAACTCATCCGCACGATAATATGGAAATAATAACTATTCCCCTTAAAGGAGCTTTGAAGCATAAAGATAATATGGGTAATGGGACTGTAATAAAAGAGGGAGATATTCAGGTAATGAGTGCCGGTACGGGAATAATGCATAGTGAATATAATGCTAACAATGATATGGAAGTAAATTTACTACAAATTTGGCTCATTCCAAACAAAAAAAATGTGAAACCACGCTATGGTCAAACATCGTTTAAAAATATTGAAAAGAAAAATGAGTTTTATCAAATTTTATCTCCTTCAAAAAACGAGCAAGGAGTTTGGATTCATCAAAATGCTTGGTTTTATCTTGGGGAGTTTGATAAACTTGAAAAATGCCATTATAATCTAAATGATGAATCAAATGGAGTCTATATTTTCGTCATTAATGGAAATGCAAATATTGAGGGAATAGATTTAAACAAAAGAGATGGTGTAGGAATTTGGGATAGCAAAAATATTGAAATAACCGCTAAACCGAATACAAAAATTTTATTAATGGAATTACCCATGTCAATTTAAGCTTAAGTAGCAAATTTTTTTAATCATAAATAACAAAACAATCATGAAGAAAATTTTATTATCAGTATTAGTTATTGGAGCATTTTTAAGTGCTTGCTCTTCAAACGGAAAAAAGGCTGAAACAAAAGATGCCGAAGAAGTAAAAACCGTAGAAAACAATAAAACAATAAGTTTTCAAACTATAAAAGAAGGAAGTTTTATTAGTTGGAAGGCTACTCATTTGGGGGGAGTACAGCCGCGTTATGGTAAAGTGTATTTTAAAAAGGCAAAAATTTTGGTAAATGAGAGGCAAATTAGTAACGCAAGTATCCTAATAGATATGTCCACTTTAACGGTTGAAAGCTTTCCCGAAGGTGCTGAAGAAATAGCTAAACTTACCGGACATTTAAAATCACCTGATTTTTTCAATATTGAAAAATATCCGTATTCAAAATTTGAATTAACGGGTATTCAAGAATCTAATGGCGATTATAACTCATTAGTAACGGGCAACTTGACAATTTTGGATATTACAAAGAGCATTACTTTTAATGCCAACATAAATATATCAGACAATGAAGTTTCTATAAAATCTGAAAATTTTTCGGTGGATAGAAAAAACTGGGGCTTAACCTACAATACCGAAGGTACTAAAGGAGTTCCCGTTGATTATCTAATTTCTGATGATATTAGTTTTACAATAAATTTAATTTTAACCAAATAATTAAAGATATGAGTTTAATTGAAAATTTAAAATGGCGATATGCTACCAAACGCTTTGACTCAAATAAAAAATTGAACTCAGCTAATTTAGAGTTGTTAAAAGAAAGTGTTCGCTTATCGGCTTCTTCATATGGCTTGCAACTTTACAAAGTGCTTATTATTGAAGATGAAAAGATGAAGGCACTTTTAAAAGATGCATCGTGGGGGCAGGCACAAATTACTGAGGCATCACACATATTTGTATTTTGCAATTATTCTAAAGTTACCAGTCAGCAAATTGATGAATACTTACAGCTTAAGGCATCGATACAGAATTTAAAAACAGATGACCTGAAAGCTTATGGTGATTTTATGAAAAATACTTTGTTAGGTATGGCAGAGGAGCAGATGAATAACTGGACAGCTAAGCAATGCTATATTGCGCTTGGTAACTTATTGGCAGCATCCGCAGACTTAAAAATTGATGCTTGTCCGATGGAAGGTTTTGAACCCGAAAAATACAATAAAATACTTGGTTTGAAAGCCAAAGGGCTTAACGCTGCCGTAATTGCAGCTGTTGGATATCGTTCGCAGGATGATCAAACACAATTTGCTGCGAAAGTTAGAAAACCGCTTGAAGAACTGTTTGAGACTATATAGTTTCAAAGAACGACTATTTAGTAGCGTGGAATGTACGCCTAAGTAAATTTTGTATTTTCCTATCAATATTACACTATAATAATTGAAACAACCATAAAGATTTGCAAAGCTGTTTACAAACGGGTATTTATAAATACTGTATTTATCTGAAAAGCTTTGACAGATTTTTATGATTATTTTGTTATTATAATTCTATAATCAATAATTTTATATCATCTTAAATTTTACTATTGCCTTAAATCCGCAGCTATGTTCGTAGCGAAAAGCCAAAATGTACGTTAGTATTGGCGTAGCGCAGTTTTGAGACACGCAGACATAGCATTAGTTATGGTGAGTATCGAAAAACGAGCATTCCCAATAATGACGTACACCCGCCAGTAGTCGGGCAAGTTTTTAGCTTTGCAGTAGAAGATAGTTGCGGATTTAAGGTATTGTATTTTCTTAACATCGTGGCATATTAAGTGTGGTCTATTAATTTTTTAGTTTCCATAATTTGCAGATAAAAAATTTTATCATATCTTTGTGGTCAGACCTCTTACCATTAAAAGATGATAAAACAAGAAAAAATAATAAAGCCGGCTCAATTTGCCGAACAACAACTTATAAAAGCAATTATTAACGAAAGCTGGAAAGCAGGTGATAAACTTCCACCTGAACGTGAACTTGCTCAATTATTGGGTATTACTCGTCCTACTTTGCGCGAAGCATTACAAAGACTTGCCCGCGACGGTTGGATTACCATTAAACACGGGAAGCCCAGTACTGTAAATGATTATAAAAATACCGGAGGATTGGGGGTGCTTAAATCATTGGTTAGTGTAAGCCAAACTATTCCTGATTCATTAATTTGCGATTGGCTGGATTTTAGAATACTTATTTTCCCTTCGCTGGCAGAAAAGGCAATTGTTGAGAACAAGGAAATAGTACTTTCGATTTTATCAAATTTCCCTAAATTAAATACCATAAGCAGTGAATTTGCATTATTCGACTGGAATTTGCAAATGACTATTGTTAAGGCAAGCAATAATAGTGTAGCTAAAATGCTTTACAACGATTTAAGTGGAATTTATGTATCGGAAAGTATTAAATATTTTGAAAAAGAGCAGACAAGAAAAACTTCCCTTTTATATTACAAAGAGTTAAAAAATGCAATAACAGCTAATAATGAAATAAAAAACATTGTTATGGCTGCAATGCAAGAAAGTTTAAAGCTATGGAAACAAATAAAATCTTCATTATGAATAGATTTATAGAAAATTATCAAAATCAGGAATTTGATTTAATTGTTATCGGAGGTGGAATTACCGGAGCCACTGTTGCCTACGAAGCCGCTTCGCGTGGTTTATCGGTTGCATTGCTCGAAAAGTCTGATTTTGCAAGTGCTACATCTTCGGCTACTTCTAAAATGATTCACGGAGGTTTGCGTTACCTTTCTACTTTTGAGTTTGCTTTAGTTCGTGAATCTTTAAAGGAAAGAAGGGTATTAATGAACATCGCACCAAATTTTGTACATCCTGCACCTTTTATCTTTTCGGTTTATAAAAAAGATAAAGTCTCTAATTTTCAAATGAAAATCGGGATGCTACTGTATGAATTGTTTTCGTTTGATAAAAATAAATTGTGGGATAAAAGCCGGAAAATGCCCAATCATAAAAGTATTTCACCGGAAAAAGTAATTGAATTAGTGCCTAATGCACTTAAAAAAGGATTGATTGGCGGACAATTGTATTACGATTGTTCAAGTCATTCGCCGGAACGTTTAACTTTAGCTTTTATTAAATCTGCTGTGAAATATGGGGCTCAGCTTGCTAATTACACCGAAGTAAAGGATTTTATCATGGAAAAAGGCAGGAAATGGAAAACAGTAAAGGGTGTAAAAGTTATTGATAAATTAAATAATGTATTACTTGATGTGAAGGGGAAAATGGTAATAAATTGCGCCGGACCTTGGGCTGATATTTTGTTGGGAAAAGCACGTGAAAAATATGAAGATGAAGTTTTAAGACGCTCGGAAGGGATTCATTTTATTACCAAAAAATTAGTCGAAAAATATACTTTTTCTGGGGCTACTCTAAGCGGTAAGCACTTTTTTTTAGTTCCTTATCGTAATCGAACGCTTATAGGTACTACCGACAAAGAATATATTGGAAAACCTGATGATTATAAAGTTACAAGACAAGCCATTACAGAGCTGCTTGAAGAAGTAAATCAATCGTTTGGAGAAAAGGAAAAAATCGCATATAACGAAATTGATTTTGCTTATGGCGGATTGCGCCCTTTGGTTGAAGATCAAACCGAAGATGTATATCATTCTTCGCGAAAATATGAAATAACCGGTGAAAAAAAGAATGGAATTGCCGGACTTATTACGGTAGAAGGTGGTAAATTTACTACCAGCCGAATGCTTGCTGAAAAAGCAATTAATAAAGCAATTCGTATTCTGCGAATGCCAAAGAATAAATCAATATCAAAAAATAACTATATTTACGGTAGTGAAATTAAAAATTTTAAAGAATTTGTAAAAGAAAAACAAAGCCAATATGCTGATTTTAAGCCGGAACATATTGAATTTCTTTGTAAAAGTTATGGGACTGAAATTGATAAACTTTTTGATTTAATGAGTGAAAATCCTGATTTAAAGATTGTTTTAAATGATGACGGCGAAAATTTAGCTCAGGTAGTTTTTGCAATTCGTTATGAAATGGCAAAAACATTGTCCGATATTTTAATGCGTAGGACAGGTTTAGGACAGCTGGGACATCCCGGAAAAGAAACTTTGGAAAAAATTGCTCAAACAGCCGCCGCAGAACTAAACTGGGATAAGGATAAAATTAATGAAGAAATTACATTAACGGAACAACTATTGCAGGTCCCGCAAGAATAATTAGATGTTTACTTTATTGGTATGTTAAAAATGGTAACCGGAAACCATCTGCCGGTTGGCGACAAGTTTTAATAATTCAACAATTCAACAATGAAACAAAAAAATACTTTTACCCCGAAATGGATAAATGAAGCCCCTGTTCCCGGTTCGTTCCGCTCGATTTTCAAATACGGCAACCCCGAAGGCTTTAAACATCCCAATCAAAAACTATACGAAGAGTTAAAACAACATTTTCAGCTCACAGATGACGATTTTAAAGAGAAGAAAAGTACAGGAAATGAGCTTGTTGATTTAAAAAAAAGACCTTCTTTATCAGAAGGACAAATTAAATATTTTATCAGCTTGTGCGGAGCCGAAAATGTTTCAAGCAATGAGTACGAACGGCTTAAATTTTCAACAGGAAAGACCTTGGAAGAGGCAATGCAACTCAGGCAAGGGAAAACAGAAAAAATTAGTGATTTGGTAATTCATCCGCGCAACAAAAATGAAATTACCGAGATTGTAAAATATTGTAACACCGAAAAAATACCTGTTTATGTTTACGGAGGTGGCTCATCGGTAAACTTGGGTTTTTATCCTGAAAAAGGCGGTATTACATTGGTTTTATCTACTCATTTAAACAAAATTACGGAGTTTAACGAGTTGAACCAAACCGTTAAGGTACAGGCGGGTATGTTGGGTCCCGATTTTGAAGCTGCCTTAAACAATGCCGATAAATTGTATCAAGCCAAACATAAATATACTTGCGGTCATTTTCCTCAATCATTTGAATATTCATCAGTAGGGGGATGGTTTGTTACGCTTGGTTCCGGGCAGCAATCATCTTATTACGGCGATGCAGGTGATTTGGTTTTAGCGGTAGAAATGGTTAGTCCGACAGGAACAATTATTACAAAAGATTATCCGGCAACTGCTACGGGACCTAAGATTTTGGATATAATCAAAGGTAGTGAAGGTATTTTTGGCATTGTGGTGGAACTTACTTGGAAAATTTATCGGTATATGCCTGAAAACCGGCAATATTTCAGTTTTATTTTTCCTAATTGGCAGTCAGCGGTAGATGCTGCTCGTGAAATTTCGCAAAGCGAGTTTGGAATGCCGGCGGTTTTTCGTATCTCTGACTCGGAAGAAACCCACCACGGCTTAAAACTTTACGGAATTGAGGATACTCTTTTTGATAAAATTATGAGTTTTCGTGGTTTTAAACCTATGCAGCGTTGTTTATTTTTAGGCACTGCCGATGGAGAATTACATTTCACAAGAAATATTAAAAAACAAGTTAAAAAAATTTGTAAAAAACATGGTGCTATGTACTTAACCGCTTATCCCGTTAAGAAATGGGAGCCGGGGCGTTATCGCGATCCCTATTTGCGTGAAGATCTTATGGATTTTGGTATTATTATCGATACTTTGGAAACTTCCGTAAAATGGGATAACTTGCATAAAGTTCATGAACAATGCAGAGCCTATGTCAAAAGCCGACCGGATACTATCTGTATGACACATGCTTCGCATTTTTATCCGCAAGGAACTAATTTGTATTTTATTTTTATTATGAAAGAAAATGATAGAGCAGCATACTTGAAATTTCAACGAGGATTAATTGAGGAGATAGAAAAAAGCGGTGGCTCATTATCGCATCATCACGGCGTTGGACGTATGATTAGACAGTGGATGCCTAAACATTTGGGAAATAATCAAATAAAAGTATTGGAAGCGTTAAAAAAGCATTTTGACCCTGAAAATATTATGAATCCGGGAGCATTAATCGGGTAATATTAAATTATTAAACTATTGAAACTTGTCCTGTCTTTGATGGGGAGGTGCTGGTTACGGGTTGCTGGTCGCTGGTTGCTGGCTTCTGGTTACTTTTGTTTATTGAGTAGCTTGTTCGACTACCTGCAGATTGCTTATTGAGTGTTGACTATTGTTTATTGAGTATTTAATAGCTTGTCCGGTTACCGGCTATTCAATTAGTTACGCTGATAGGAGCTATCGCAAACTGTCAGGTTTTGCATTTTTAAATATGATTTACTATTTCGGATTTTAGGTATAACATACAAAATTATATAAATGATATTATCTATTGATTGCGGCACTCAAAGTATTCGTGCAATACTTTTTGATTTTAAAGGTAAACTTATTGATATAGAACAAATTCATTACGAAGCCTATTTTAGTTTACAAGCAGGGCAAGCAGAGCAAAAGCCTGAGACTTATTGGGCAAATCTATGTAAAGCAAGCTTAGCATTAAAAAAACGAAATCCTGAAAATTTCAGTAAAATTCAAGGGGTAGGTGTAACTACATTAAGAAGTACTTTTGTTAATGTTGATAAAAACGGAAATCCTTTGCGTCCTTCAATCTTATGGCTCGATCAAAGAGTTGCCGGTAATGTTTATCGACCCGCTTGGCTTTTGAAACTTGCATTTAAAGCTGTAGGGGTTGATGAAATGTTAAAAAAAATGGAGCGTAAGGGACATTGTAATTGGATAAAGCAAAATCAACCGGAAATTTGGGACAAAACTTATAAATATTTACAAATATCAGGATATTTAAACTATAAACTTACCGGAGAATTTAAAGATTCTGTTGCTTCGCAAATCGGGCATATTCCTTTTGATTATAAAAAGCAAAAATGGGCAAACCCAAAAGATGTTTTCGAGTTTAGTTCAAAACTATATCCTATTGAAACGGAAAAATTACCGGAATTAGTTGCTCCCGGCAAACAAATAGGCACAGTACATAATGATGCTGCTATGGCAACGGGTATTCCGGCAGGCACTCCGGTAATTGCCGCCGGTTCGGATAAAGGTTGCGAAACTATAGGTATGGGTGTAATTGATACAAAAACCGCAAGCCTTAGTTTTGGTACAACAGCTACTGTACAAACCACTGTAAATAAGTATTTTGAACCCACACGCTTTTTACCGGCTTATCCAGCCCTTATTCAGGGACATTGGAACCCTGAAATCGAAATATTCCGAGGTTTTTGGATGATTAATTGGTTTAAAAATGAATTTGCTTTAAAAGAAGTATTGGAAGCAAAAGAAAAAAATGTGGCTGCAGAGGAAATTTTGAATGACTTATTGCATAAATCGCCTCCGGGCGCAATGGGTTTAATCGTGCAACCCTATTGGACACCCGGTTTGGGTGAAAAAAATGCGAAAGGTGCTATTATAGGCTTTGGCGATGTACATAAAAAAGAACACGTTTATCGTGCTGTTATTGAAGGACTTGCTTATGCTTTATTAGAAGGTATGCATAAACTTGAACACAGAGGAAAAATACGTTTTGAGCAACTTACGGTTTCCGGTGGGGCATCACAAAGCGATGAAATTTGTCAAATTACCGCCGATATTTTTAACATGCCTTTGCAGCGTGGGCAAACCCACGAAACATCAGGGCTGGGAGCAGCAATTATAACTGCTTGTGGAATTGGTGAATACAATTCTATTGATGAAGCCGTTAAAAATATGGTGCATTACGGTAAAACTTTTTTACCACAAGCCGAGCATAGTAAATTATACAAAAAGCTATATGAACAAGTTTACCGGAAAATGTTTAAACGCTTAGAACCCCTACATAAAAAAATCAGAGAAATTACGGGCTATCCTGAAATGTAAAAATATGGCTGTAAAAGTATTACCTTAAATCCGCAGCTATCTTCTAATGCAAAGCCAAAACCATATCCGGTTGCTGGTGGATGTCTGCGTGTCACAAAACTACGCTACATCAATACTAACGCTCATCTGCCGGTAGTCGAACAAGTTTTTTGGCATTTTGCTACGCACGTAGCTGCGGATTTAAGGTAAAATAAAATTTCTTAGTTCAGTAAAATTCTTTAATTTCGTTGTGGATTTTAATTCATGATTTAAAGGGTGTAATGGATAACTGCAAGCAACTTATATTCGG
>JALSLF010000438.1 GCA_026988445.1 Bacteroidales bacterium | reverse complement strand
CGAAAGTGGTGGTTTTAGTGTCTCTGAATAGCTTTTTAGGTATATTTACAAATTATTTGTACTTTATTTATATAAGAAGCAGTTTGAATTTTTCATTCTGCTTTTTCTATCTAAATAGAGCGATTATGTACAAAAATAAGTGCCAAGATATTGAGAATAAAAAGTTTAGAAAAAAAGTAAAAATACCGGTTGGTATTTGAGTCTTTTTTTGTAAATCTTTTTAGCTCAATAGATTGGTACTTATTGAAATAGATAATCGCTCTATTTAGGTTCTAATTAGTATGACAAAGTAACATACAACTACTGCCAAATTGTACGGTTTTTATTTTGGCATAAATAATGCTATATGCCGCAGTATAATTGTTAAAATAATATTTACAATGATGACAGATATGGCTATTGAAGAAGTTAAATCGCATACTGAATTAGTACAAAAAATAAAAGATTTGGAAAACGCTTATTTATTATTGTACAAATCAGGCACCGATAAGAGCGACTGTGCTTATCAGAACTTGTTAAAAGCTGCCCAAAAGGTAAAAGATACAAATGTTTTTATTGCTGATGTGTCGCAAGTACGTGATATACATCCTGTTTATAATATTACCTCGGCACCTTCATTACTTGAATTTAATAAAACAAACTACGTAAATGTAATTAAAGGCTGTCAGGATGACAATTATTATACTGCCTTGTTTGAAAATGCAGTATATGTGGCACAAGCTAAAAAAGAAGGTAAAAAAATACCTTCTGTTACCGTTTATTCTACCCCAACTTGCTCATGGTGCAACACCTTGAAAGCATATTTACGCAAAAATAATATTCGCTTTCGCGATGTGGATGTATCTAAAGACCAAAAAGCAGCAGAAGCAATGGTAAAAAGAAGCGGGCAGCAAGGTGTACCGCAAACCGATATTAACGGTGAAATTATTGTTGGTTTTGATAAAGCAAGAATTAATCAACTACTTGATATTAAAGGATAAAATTGATTTAAGTTAAACATAAAATTTATAAGAGATGAAAGAGTTACAACCTGTTAATCAGAATGTATTATTGGATATTACCGAAGATAAAGCCGAACAAACAACAGCATCAGGTATTATAATTCCTGATTCGGCAAAAGAAAAAAATAAATTTGCAAAAGTAGTTGCTATAAGCAATATTGAAAACACAGAGATTGCTGTTGGTGATACCGTTTTGTATAAAGAGTTTTCAGGAACTGAAATAAAGTTTGAAGAAAAAGATTATTTGCTTATTCCTTATGATGGAATTTTAGCAAAAGTAGTTGAAACCGATGATATTTAATTTTTATTTATCGGTACAAAAAGAAAAACTGCATATCAGTATCGTCTGTAATGCAGTTTTTTTTTATGGGACAATAGCTAAAGATTTACTTTATTAAGTAAAAATAATTTGAGATTGGTCACCGGCTGCCAGCTCATACATTTCTCCAACGGTAATTATTCCGTTTAAGTCGTCAATTAAATCTTCTTTTTTTAGTTTGAACATATCTACCGCCAGCTTGCAAGCATAAATTTCGCCTCCGCCTGCAGTAATCATCTCTAAAAACTCATCTACCGGTGGAATGTCTAATTCTTCCATTTGTTTGCGCATCATTGATGAAACAGCTGCTTCAACTCCCGGAATACCGCCTAACCATGTTGGGAATGGAATACCGCCCGGCATGGTCATTGAAGGGTTACCTACAGTTGCTGTGTGCAAACTGTTCATTTTTTTCTTTGTAATTGCATCCAACCCGAAGAAAGTAAAGAAAAGCTTTGTTTCGATACCTTCCATAACGGCTCCATTGGCCATTACTAAACCGGCATAAACATCTTCAATTGTTCCTTTTGCAACAATTATAAGAACTTTTTTTAAAGGTTTTTTCTCGTCGCTCATAATATTATTTTTTAATGATTTTTAAAACAAAAAAGAGCATTGCCTAAATTAGGAATGCTCTTTTATTATCAATTAAACACAACTTGAAGGCTTAGGCACTCCTGCAATTTTTGTTGCTTTTTTCAGCGGAGCTCCCGGAAATAGTTTATAAAAACCTTTAATGTCGGTATGTCCTGATTTGCCAATAGCACGAATGGTTAAAGTAGCACCTTCTGATACTTTTTGACGAATAAACTCTAAAACAGCATAATGTGTATCTGTTAATTCATCAATACCTTCTTCTTTTGCAATTTCAGCGGCAACTTCTTTTGTCCACTGGCTTGAATCGGTCATATAGCCTTCTTCGTCAACATTTATTGTTACTCCTGCATAAGTTTTTTCTGCCATAATTATTATTTTTTAAGTGTTACAATTTAAATTTATTTATCAAGTGTTTTTGAAAGTTTTTGCATAAATGTAATCATAAAGCCAAGTCCCCTTTTCATTTCCGGCGTATTCATTGCACGGAAAGCCTTCCATAATGAATATTCGGGAATATCTTTGGTTTCCATACTTTTATAGATAACTACCCCATTGTTCATTGCTTCAAGAACGTCGGGTTGAGTCATATTTTTAACCGTTTCAAGAATAGTAACTACATTATCTGCCAATGCACTAACATCTTCCGGAGTGAAGTGCTCTACAACATTATCCATGATTTTCATTGCTTCGGCAAAGAATGCAACATAGCCTTTTTTCTCAAACTCAGCCATTTTATCAATTGCATCAATACCCACCTGATTTACAATAGGTCCTAAATCTTTCATTAAATCCGCTGCGCTCTCCAGCATTTCAAACATATCATTGAAAGTACCGATATTACGAACAAAGCGAATAAGAAGATTACTTAGTGCATCATAATCCATTTCCACACCTGCTTTATCCAGTGTTTGCACCGTATTGGTAAACACATCTTCGCTGATGATGGAAAGATCACTAACCAAATCTTGAACTTCTTCACGTTTTAATCTTTGTGAATTGATTTCTTCGAGAACAATATCCAATTTTCGGTTAATTTCATTTATTTGTTCTTGTATTGCTGTATCAGCCATGATTTTTTCTTTTTGTCAATTATTAAATGTCATGCAATTTTTTTCCTGCCATGGTCATGTGTGCGCTAATAGGCATTTCTTTACCTTTTAGCAGGATATGCCAGTACATCCAACGGAATATTAATTTTCCGTAATGGTTCATGCGGGTTTCTTTTAACAAACCAAAAGGCCCGATTCCGGGGAATGGGAAATGACCCGGCAATGGCTCTGTGTCGTAATTAAAATCAATCAAAGCACCTTTGCCAAAACCGGTTTCAATATAACAGTTTGAATGTCCGTCAAACTTACCGGTTAAAGGTCTGTTTTCAATTGCACACATTAAGTTTTCAAAAACAATTTCCGATGCAAAGTGAACTACCGAACCTGCTTTTGAAGTAGGAATATTTGCTGCATCACCTAAAATAAATATATTTTCAAACTTATCAGAACGTAGTGTGTATTTATCGGTTAGGGCAAAATCCATATCGTCTCCTAAACCACTACGCCCAATCATAGGATCACCTTTATGTACAGGTATTGTTATCAAACAATCAAAATGAACTTCTTTTTCATCGTACGAAACAATTTTTTGATTCTCATTGTCCACTTTTTCTATATAGAAATCAGGAACTATTTCAATATTTTTTTCTTTTAACAATCCGCCGAGGACTTTTGATGCTCTTGGCTTTGTAAATGCTCCTGACATAGGTGTAACAAATTTGATATTTACCTTGTCACGCATTCCTCTTTCTACAAAGAAAGCATCGGCAAACATAACAAACTCAAGAGGCGCTACAGGACATTTGATAGGATTTTCTGCAATATTTAACACCAAATCGCCACCTTCCCAAGTTTTAAAGAAATTTGCTAATGCAGATGAACCTTCTATTGTATAAAAATCAAATACTTTTTTATGCCAAAGGCTCCCCTTTATTCCGGGTGTTTCATCAGGAAAAATTCTTACGCCCGTTGCTATAACAAGAAAATCATAATTTAAAACTACCCCGTCTTGTAAAATAACTTGATTTTTTTCACCGTCAACACGGTCAACCTCGCTATAAACAACATTTACCCCATAAGGAATAAAATCAGCCTTGGGTTTAATTACGTCTCTTTTTTTATACATCCCGAAAGGAATAAAAAGAAAACCGGGCTGGTAATAATGAGTTTTATGTTTATCTACAATTGTAATATCCCATTCATCTCTATCCAGCTCTTTACGCATTTTGTTAGCCATGATGGTACCACCTGTTCCGGCTCCGAGAATTACTAATTTTTTCATGAGTTATCTATTAGTTTATACATTTAAATATTAAGTTTTTTAGATGTGACAAAAATACAGTGTAAATATATGAATAATCAATAAGATACTGAAATATTTGACATATAAAACATTGATATGCATCAATGTTATAAAGCATAAATGTTTGATATAGATGAATTAAGTATTAAATTTGCACGACTATTTAATGCTTAAATTAATAATATGGCAAAATTTACACATGCAAACAGTTGTAACACCTGTCCTTATAAAGATTATGCGCTAACAAAGCTGCAAACAAATGATGTTGATTTAATTCAAAACAGTTGTTTGATTGTAAATTTTAAGAAAGGGGAAAATGTTTGTAAACAAGGAACGGAAGTAACTCATGCACTTTATTTAGCAAAGGGTTCTGTAAAGTTATATATAGAAGGTAAAAATAAAAACTTAATACTCAAAATTATCACGCAAAGTAAATACATTGGTTTACAATCTCTTTTTGGTGATCGAATTTACCAATATACCATTACTACTTTGGAAGATTCACAAATATGCATGATTAATGCAAACATTATACTGGATTTGGCAAAGAAAAATGTTGATTATTTATTTGAACTCACCCGTAATATCAGCGAATCTACTAATTTTGTTTATAAAAAAATCATTGATATAAATCAAAAACAATTAAGGGGCAGATTAGCCGATGTTTTGTTGCACTTTTCTGAAAATGTATTTAAAAGTGATACTTTTGAGTTAAAGCTAACCCGTAAAGAATTGGCTGAATATTCTGCTATGTCAATGGAGAATACCGTTCGGATTTTAAATGAATATAAAAAGGATGGTATTATTGGTATTGAAGGTAAGATTTTTACAATTAAGCAACCCGATATTTTACGAAAAGTTGCTGAATTAGGTTAATTTTTATCGATAATCGATAAATTTTATATATTTGTGCTATAATATAATCGTATTATGGCTAATAAATTCCCTTTTATTAAATCAGTTGCTCTTATTTTGCAAACTGTTTGGTACTTGCAATTATTGTTTCTTTTTGCTTTAATTGTTGTATCCTTACTAATAGTTATTGATAGCCCTGTTGTTGACCGGTATAAATTAAAAGGCTTTAGAGTACAATTTCAACGAATTGATTTGGATAAATCTGTTCAAAACAGTACGGTATATTTTTCTAACGGAGAAGCCAGATTGCATGATAAAAAAACGAACGATAAATTCATTTTTTACCGAATTTTTAGTGTTTTTGTAGATGCCTTTTTATATACCCTTATTGTTTTATGGTTAAAAAAAATTTTTAAGAGTTTAGAAACCGGCAACTTTTTTATTCGTGAAAATGGTATTTATATAAAAAAGATTGCCTATGCTGTTATCGGAATTAGCTTGTTGCCGCCACTGATTGATTATTTTATTAATCTACAACTTGTTGATGCTTTGAAAATAGAAGGTGTTATTTTTAAAGCACGTTTAAGTTTTGATTTTCGCAGCTTATTTTTAGCATTACTTATATTTGTGATTGCCAAAGTATTTATAAAAGGTGCTGAAATTAAAGAAGAAAATGATTTAACTATTTAATTGGAGCTTTATGCCTATTATTACAAATCTTGATGTGATGCTTGCCAAAAGAAAAATGTCGCTTACCGAACTCTCCGAACGGATTGGCATTACTATGGCAAATTTATCAATATTAAAAAAAGGAAAAGCTAAGGCGATAAGGTTTTCTACTTTGGAAGCTATATGTGAGGTTTTGGAGTGTCAACCCGGAGATATTTTATCTTTTGTAAAGGATGAAAAAAACCATGAATATTATTGAAATACATAAAATATATATTGTTTATCGATAAAATTATTTTTATAATTTAGAACTTTATGCTAATTTTGTTCTGCTACAAAACTTAAACCTGTTTATTATGAAAAAATTAATTATTATTTCCGTATTTTTATTAAATTTATTTCCTGTTTTTGCTCAAAACCCCGAGATTACACAAGCTGAGCTGAAAGAATATATTGCTTATTTGTCATCGGATGAATTAAAAGGAAGAAAACCCGGCACAGAAGGCGGTATGTTAGCCGCAAAATTTATTGAAGAGTATTTTAAAAAAATTGGCTTAAAAGCTTTTGATAAATCTTATTTTCAATATTTTGATGTGGTAACGCAAGCAAAGGCTGATGAAGCATCTTATTTTAAAATAGCTAACTATCAGGCAAAATTAAATACAGAATTCACGCCTTTTACTTTCTCTTCCGCTGCCAATTTAGATGCTGATGTGGTTTTTGCAGGTTATGGTTTTGATATTGATAATGATGATATTCATTGGAAAGATTATGAAGGAATTGATGTAAAAGGCAAGTGGGTACTTATTTTGCGTGCAGATCCGGAATTGGATAATCCCGACAGTAAGTTTATTCCTTATTCAAATGAACGTTCTAAGGTTTTAACTGCTAAAGAAAAAGGTGCTGCGGGTGTTATTTTTGTTTCAGGTGTAGAATTGGATAAGCGTGATAAATTGGTAAAACTCATTGCCGACCAAACGCAGTCAAATTTTGGATTACCGGTTATACATGTAAAGAGAGATGTAGCCGATAAAATTCTTGAAAAATCAGGAAAGACCGTTGAAACTTTAGAGAAATCTTTGAATACAAATAAAAAGCCCGCTTCGTTTGATTGTAATACAAGTGTTACAGCTTATGTGAAAATTAATTTTAAAAAAGTAAAAACGCAAAATGTTGTAGCTTACTTAAAAGGCAGCGATAAAAAACTCAGAAACGAGTATATTGTAATAGGTGCTCATTATGACCATCTTGGTATGGGGGGCTGGGGCAGTTCTTCACGCATGCCCGATTCCATTGGAGTTCACCATGGTGCAGATGATAATGCATCGGGAGTAGCTTCTCTAATGGAAATTGCCGAAAAATTGGTAAAGAATAAAAAACAACTGAAGCGAAGCATTATTTTTATTGCATTTAGTGCCGAGGAAATTGGATTAATCGGTTCTAAGTTTTTCACGGAACATCCCTTGGTTAATATCAAAGATATTAAAGCCATGATTAATGTGGATATGGTTGGGCGTTTAAAGCCCTCGAAAGAGTTGTCGGTAGGAGGAGTAGGTACATCGCGCGAAGCTGAAAAATTACTAAACCAACTTGTAAACGGATATGATTTAAAGCTCGGTATTTCCTATGAAGGCTTTGGGCCTTCCGATCATGCATCTTTTTACATTAAAGATATTCCTGTATTTTTCTATACAACAGGAGCTCATGAGGATTACCACACACCGCTTGATGTGCTAGAAAAAATAAATTTTCCCGGTTTAAAAATGCTCGACGACTATATTTATGATTTAAGTGTTAATTTGGCAAGCAGAGAAACTGATTTGACTTTCCAAGATGCCGGTCCAAAAGGTCGTTCAACAAAAGCTTCGAGGGGAATGAAAGTGAAACTGGGAATAATGCCTAATTTTACAAAATCAGACAATAAAGGTTTAGGTGTTGATGCGGTTACTCCAAACGGACCTGCATACAAAGGCGGTATGAAAAAAGGAGATGTAATAGTTGCTATTGAAGGCAAAGAAGTTCATAACATTTATGAATATATGGACCGGTTGGGAAAATTAAAACCGGAACAAACAATTACTGTTGATGTTTTACGAGCAGGGAAAAAAGTGGTTCTGTTAATTCAGTTGGATTAATATTTATCTGTAGTCTGTTTCCTGCTAATAACTGAGCGATAAAAGACAGAAAAAACTGATAAGTCTTTGATTGTAAAATTATTTGAGGTTTTCAAAGTTTATAATTGCTTAATTTAGCTTATATATGATTACTATTTGTACTTTGCTTAAAAGAGCTTAACTTTGCCTTTCATCCATAGCATTATTCTTATGTTTCGAGAATCCATATCAATTTTACTTTTATTACTGCTGAATAGTTGTTATTTTACTTTTGCACAAGAAAGCAAACAGCAGGATGCACCCTATGTTCGCTGGGTTAGTCAGTACCCGCCAAGTGAAAAAGCTGCAATTAAGTTTTCCAAGCGCCTTGGACATATACTTTTTGGTAAGGAAGAGTTTGTTTTATCAAAACCATTTAATGTATTAGCCAAAAATCCCAAAGAATTTTGGCTCATCGACCAAGCTAACGGAGCTATTGTTAAAATTAAAGAAAATACACTTGAAACCCCAAAGTTTATTTTAAAACAATTAAAAGGATTTTCTTCATTGATAGATATGTGTAAGTCTTCGGACGGTTCTATTTTTTTTACCGATTCTCATTTAAAAAATGTATATAAGATTGATTTTAATAAAAAGAAAATTTTACCTATTAATAATACGCTTGAATTAAATCAACCAACCGGTATAGCATATTCTCCTAAGAACAATCAATTATGGGTTGTAGAAACCGGTGCACACAGAATATTAATTTTAAATGCAAATACCGGACAATTAATAAAAAAAATAGGAGGACGAGGAACTGCGAATGGAACATTTAATTTTCCTACCTTTATATGGGTTGATGTAAAAGGGAATGTTTATGTTGTTGATTCAATGAATTTTAGAATTCAAATTTTTAATTCAAGCGGTGAATTTGTTTCAACTTTCGGGCAAATTGGCGATGCATCGGGATATATGGCAAGACCAAAAGGCATAGCCACTGATTCTTTTGGAAATATTTATGTTGCTGATGCTCTGTTTCATGTGGTTCAAGTTTTTGACCAAGCAGGCAATTTTTTATACAGGTTTGGTGAACAAGGACAGGGTAAAGCTCAATTCTGGATGCCTACAGGTATATATATTGATGAGAATAATTATATTTATATTGCGGATACTTACAATACCCGGGTGCAAATATTTCAACTTGTGAATGGTAAATTGTTAAATAAAGAATAATTTCTAAATCGACCGATTTTAAACGATGAAAGTCATAAATTATTTAGCACTAAAAAGTTTCCATAATTACGCACATAACAATCAGCTGTGCTGAAAATTTGTGGAAACCTTCTAGTACCTAAACGCTCAATTTAGGTAGTACCCTATTTTTAATTTTCTCTGCTCATAATACAATATTATGTAATTGTCTTTTATTTGCATAAAGCAACTTCAAAAATTTTAACACTGGGTTATATCCCCCAATTTATGTTTCTTATGCCCCACTATTTTTGTATATTTGTTTATTCTAAAATCTAATTTTACCCTTTTTCGGGTTTTAATGCATTGCTTATTAGTGTGTTGTGTTTGGATTTGTCGCTGGTTGCATATATTAATTTATTAGGCATAATATATGTTATACTAAGTTTTTAACAGGAGTTTTTTTTGTGTATAAAATTATAGAGTATGAAAAGAGCCGGTTTTATCATATTAAATGTATTTGTTTTTATTTTATTTGCAAATGCACAATCAGTGGTAAGTAGTTTGCATAATTTATCGGTAAGTAGTCCCGGAACAATTAAAGCCACATCAGAGTCGGAAGTGTGTGTGTTTTGTCATACCCCGCATAATTCAAACCCGATGGGTCCCTTGTGGAATCGTGATGATCCGGGCTCTGTTTATGTTTTGTATGATAATGCTGTTAGTAACACATTTCTCGCAACACCCGGTCAGCCTGATGGTGCTTCCTTATTGTGTTTATCTTGCCATGATGGAACAACTGCCTTAGGAAAAGTAAGAAGTAAAACCACAGATATTCAATTTGTAGGAAATAATAATGTAATTTCAGGAAATAGGAACTTTACAACTGACCTTTCAGACGATCATCCGGTTTCTTTTGTCTTTAATTCATCTTTAGCAGCTGCCGATGGGCAATTAAAATATCCTCCCCTGAATCCTTCAAAAGTTGATAATAACGGTAAATTACAATGTACATCATGTCATGACCCACATAATAATACTTATAAAAAATTCCTTTTATCAACTACAAGTTATTCTAATTTGTGCTTTAATTGTCATGACAGAAATTATTGGGCTGCTTCAACCCATCAAAGTTCATCTGCAACATGGAATGGTTCAGGCACTAATCCTTGGGCACATATTGAAACTCCTTACCCAACAGTTGCCGAAAATGCTTGCGCAAGTTGTCATAATACGCACAATGCTAATGGTAAAGCCCGCTTATTAAAATCTAATTTTGAAGAAAGTAATTGTTTAGATTGCCATAATGGAAATGTTGCAAATACAGATATTGAAGCTGAAATGAATAAGGTTTATCGTCATAATGTGTTTGCTTATAATCAAATACACACTCCTGTTGAAAATGCAGATCCGGCTGTAACCCATGTAGAATGTACAGATTGTCATAACCCACATGCGGTTAATAATTCAACGGCATCTGCCCCTAATGCAAACGGTTTTCTTGCCGGAGTGAGGGGCATTAACCAAAGCGGTAATCCGGTAAATGTTATTCAATATGAATATGAGCTTTGTTACCGGTGTCATGCGGATAATCCGGTTGTAGGAAGTTCAACCTCACGACAAATTGCACAAGCAAATACGCGTCTTGAGTTTGATTTGAGTAATCCTTCTTTTCATCCGGTTGGAGGACCCGGAAAAAATAGTAATGTTCCCAGTTTAATAGCTCCTTTAAATGAGTCGAGTGTAATTTATTGTAGTGATTGTCATGCAAGTAATGGTACGGCACCGGCAGGGCCACATGGTTCAATCTATCCGAATATATTAAAATACCGTTATGAAACTGCTGATTATACTCAGGAGTCGTATGCAAATTACGAACTTTGCTATAGTTGTCATAGCAGAACTTCAATATTAAATGATGAATCATTTACTGAACATGATACACATATTCGAAAGGAGGATACTCCTTGTAGTGCTTGTCATGATTCGCATGGCATTAGTAGTACTCAAGGAAATACGACCAATAACTCGCATTTAATTAATTTTGATGTTAATATTGTTCAGCCTAGAAATGGAAATCTTCGCTTTGTTAAAACAGGAACCAATAGCGGATATTGTTTATTACGTTGTCATGGTAAAAACCATGGTGCCGGTATGAATTATCC
>JALSLF010000437.1 GCA_026988445.1 Bacteroidales bacterium | reverse complement strand
CATAATAAGCTCTACGCTCCGAGTGTCCTAAAATTACCGCTTTAACACCATATGAACGCAACATTCTTGCCGATACTTCACCGGTAAAAGCTCCTTTGGGTTCCGATGCACAGTTTTGCGCTGCAATGCAAATTCTATCGGTATCTACAACTTGATTAATTAAAGATAAATGAATAAAGGGTGGAGCTATAACAACCCCCGTATCATTATTATCTACCTTTTCTTTTACATTTTTATTAACGGCACTTGCCAATAAAACAGCTTCGTCTCTGCAGGTGTGCATTTTCCAGTTTCCTGCTACAATGTTTTTTCTCATAATAAATAATATTTAATTGTTTTTGTTAATGATTTCTTCAAATTCTTTTATATCCGGAAAATCATTATAGTGCCATTTGGCAATAATAGTTCCGTTTTTAATAAGAACTAATCCCGGATTTGAGCGAATTATGGTTTTTAATGTAGTTGCATCTGCCAAATAAAAATTAATGATATAGGGCAATTTTGAATGTGCTTTTAATATATCCGCACTGTTTGATGCAGTTATAAAATAAGTTTTATATTTATGCACTTGTGCATAGTTCATTAATTCGGCTAAATCTTGTAAAGGTTTAACCGGTGCAGTTTTTAAATCATAAGAGATTAAAAGTAAACTATATGAAGTATCAGCCAAAAGTTGATCCAGTATATTGTGATCAGACTTTCCATTTAAACTATTAAATTCAAATGTATAAATCTCTAAATCATGAATTGGTGGCATATAACCATGTTGCACAACTTTGGTTTTCGTATCTTTCCACACCCAAGTAGTATCTTCCCATGGATAATTATCCATTGTAAATTCTTTTACTACACCATCTTTTTCGTAATATAAATAGGTTACTGTTGAGTCTTTTGGTGCATCATCCGGTACAATCATTTTATCGGGAATGTGCGTACCAACAGCATAAGGACGAAAATCGATTACCGGTAAATGATTATAATTATACCACTGAAAAATAAAAATAAATAATAAAGCTACTCCAAGAAGAATATTAACATTTCTTGAGTTACTTTTTAAGGCTTCATCCGGTATTTTTATGAGTAAAACTACTGCTAATGCGAATAATATAATATTTTTCCAAAAAGTTTCCCAGTTGGTAAGCTTAACCGCATCGCCAAAGCACCCACAATCGGTAACCGGGTTTTTTAGCGCAATCCATAGGGTAAGTGGAGTAAAAATCAGCATAAAAAGCAATGCACCCCAAGAGGCTATTTTGGGTCGTAAATTAAAAAGCAATGCAAAGCCAACCAAAAATTCCAAACCACTTAATAAAAAAGCAAAAAACAAACTGTATGCTCCAAGTTTTGGCAAGCCCATAGCATTAAAGTAATCTCCAAACTTTATGGCAGAACCAACAGGGTCAACCGCCTTTACAAAACCGGAGAAAGTAAAAACCAGTCCTAATAATATTCGTGATACTATTTTTAGTGTTTTCATATTTAAAATATTTATATGGCTATATTGTTAAATTGCTAAATTGTTCATCTAATATAAGCTACCCATTCAACCATCCGCCAATAGTCGGACAAGTTTTAACCATTTAATTTTCCAACTCTAATTTTATTAAGGCAAAAACCGCATAATTAATCATATCAAAATAATTAGCATCAATACCTTCCGAAACTAATGTTTTTCCCTTATTATCCTCAATTTGTTTGGTTCGATACAGTTTCATTAAAATCAAATCGGTAAATGAACTGATGCGCATACTTCTCCATGCTTCATCGTAGTCATGGTTTTTACGTTTCATTAATTCTAAGGCTTCGTCGGCATACTTATTGTAATATTCAAGTACTTGCTTTTCGTCCATTTCAATTTCTTGTTCTGCCCCCAGTTCAAGTTGAATTAAAGCCATAATCGAATAATTAATTATCCCTATAAATTCAGGAGCTATCCCCTCCTCTACTTTCTGCTCTTTTTTAGTTTCTATACTTCTAATTCTTTGTGCTTTAATAAATATTTGGTCGGTTAAAGAACTGGGACGTAAAACCCTCCAAGCCGTACCATAGTCTTTCATTTTTTTAATAAAAACATCGCGGCACAAATCAATTACTTGTTCAAACTGTTTATTTGTATCAGCCATTTGAAAAAAATACGATTAAGCGGCTAAAATAACAAACATTCGTATAATAAACAAGCCGGTAATTTAATGAAATATGCTACCTTTGCATGTTATGAAACAATTTATTGAAACAAAAAAGAGCATTAATTGCAAGGGGAAATTATTAGCACTTGATAAGCCGATAGTTATGGGTATATTAAACCTGACACCCGACTCTTTTTATGATGGAGATTTTTACAATACTCCTGAAAAAATTTCAAAAAGAATTAATCAAATAATGAATGAAGGTGCTCAAATTATCGATATTGGTGCCTACTCATCGCGTCCGGGCGCAAAAAATATAAGTGAAAAAGATGAATTAAAAAGGTTAATTCCTGTTTTAGAGCTGGTAATCAAAGATTTTCCGAATGCAATAGTTTCGGTTGATACATTTCGTTCAGGAATTGCTGAAATAGTAGTCAATAATTTTGGAGTTTCTATGATTAACGATATATCCGGCGGAAGCTTGGATAAAAATATGTTTAATACAATAGCCAAATTAAATGTACCTTATGTTTTAATGCACATGCGCGGAACTCCGCAAACGATGCAAAATTTTACTAATTACAAGGATATTATTGATGAAATATTAGATTATTTCGTTCGTAAAACCAATTCTTTAAAAAAATTAGGAGTAAAAGATATTATCATTGACCCGGGCTTTGGTTTTAGCAAAACATTAGAACAAAATTATGAGCTATTAAACAATTTGAAATCACTTAAAATTTTAAACCTACCGGTTCTGGTTGGTATTTCCAGAAAATCAATGATTTATAGACTTTTAAATATAAAGCCGGAAGAAGCTTTAAACGGAACAAGCGTTCTTAATACAATTGCTATACAAAAAAGTGCTGATATATTGCGGGTTCATGATGTTAAAGAAGCTGTTGAAACAATTAAACTTTGGAACTATCTTAATCGTCAAAAAAAAATAATGTAAATTTGTAAAAAAGATATAACGAATTGATTAAATAAAGAAATGCTTGTTTATAAGGGTAAATATTTAACTATAGATTATTTTTCAGATGAAAATTATATTCTGGTAAAGCGCTATGTCTCAGAAGATATTAGTATAGATGAATATAAATATCTTACATCAGAATGGTTAAAAGTAATTGCAAAATATAAACCATTCGGACAATTGGTAGATTACACGGACTTAACAAAACCTATTAAACCTGAATTTCAACAATATGCACATAATAATTTAGTAGTACCCGCAGTTAAAATCAGTATTAAAAAATCAGCTTTCATTATTTCACGCTATTTATTTGCACAAATGTCGGTTGAAGACATTATGTCAAAATCATCAGATATTCTAGAATACAGGTTTTTTAGTGATTTTAATAAAGCAAAAGATTGGTTGTTTCAATAAATATTTTCAATGACATTTTTAGATATAGGTTTAGTTGATATTTTGGATATTGTTTTGGTAGCATATCTGTTTTACAGACTATATATGTTACTAAAAGGAACTGTAGCCATTAATATATTTGCCGGAATATTAACTGTTTGGGCAATTTGGTGGATTGTGAAAGCACTTGATATGCAATTGCTTAGTACCATACTTGGCCAATTCATCAGCCTGGGTGTTTTAGCACTAATTATAGTATTTCAGCAAGAATTAAGACGTTTTTTTCTTTTAATCGGTTCAGAATATCTTAAAAATATAAATCTTTCCATAGAACATATTTTTTCAAGAATTTTAAAAGAAGAAGAAGAAGTTAAAATATACTCTATTGCGGTGGCTTGTATTAATATGGCAAAAAAAAGAACCGGTGCACTCATTGTAATTTCAAATAATTCAACACTTGAAGCTTATTCCGGCGAAGGAACTATAATTAATGCCGATACCAGCGGTACCTTATTGGAAACTATTTTTTTTAAAAATAGTCCTTTACACGATGGAGCAGTTTTAATTGTAAAAGATAAAATTTATGCGGCAGGCTGCATTTTACCCGTTTCAAAAAGCCATAAGCTTCCGCAAAGATATGGTTTAAGACACCGTTCTGCATTGGGAATATCGGAAGCAACCAATGCTTTTGTTATTACTGTTTCAGAAGAAACCGGCGAAATTTCGTATTTTCAAAATGGTGAATTTTACCCAAATGTAAAGGGTTCTGATTTGAGAAGGATTTTGGAAAAAGAATTTTTGAAAGAATTCAGAGAAACTGAAAATCCGATAAAAAAATTAAAAACATTAAGCTTAAACCCGTTTAAAAACTAATTAGTGGACAGCTCAAATACTTTAAGTTGAGGAAGTTTGCCAACATTTGTTTAAATGATTAGTATATTAAAAAAATGAGTCTTATTTTTACCATCTTACCGAATATATTTACTAAAAACACAGTTTATGTATTCGTTTCGCTCCTGTTTTTTGTAGTTTATCTTTATTATTCAAAAAAAATAATTAAAAATTTAAACCAAAAAGCACCTAATTGGAAACTATTTTTCTTATTTACGCAAAGGTTAATAACATTTTTGCTACTTCTTTTACTTATCACCATTAATTTAGAAAACTATAATATCAAAATAAATGAATTTCTATCAAGTAATCTCATACCTTCAAAAAAATATCAACTTACACCTTATATAATATTACTGATAATTATTATTTTAATAGTAACAAGAGCCATAACCATGGCAATGCGATCAATATTTTTGAATAGAATAAAGCATGAAAAAAATATAGATTACGGCAATTTTAACATATACAAATTAGTAAATTATGTAATTTGGATTTTAGCAGTATTCATTGTTTTAGAATTAATAGGTGTACAACTTACCATAGTACTTGCCGGTTCGGCTGCTTTATTGGTAGGAGTAGGTATTGGGATGCAACAAATATTTAATGATTCAATTTCCGGTTTTTTTCTATTGTTTGAACGAAGCTTGAAAATAAATGATGTAGTAGAGATTGACGGTATTGTTGGGAGAGTTCAAGATATTGGAATAAGAACTTCGCGAATAGTAACTTATGATAATATTGAAATGATTGTACCTAATTCTAAATTAGTAAGTGCTACAGTAATTAATTGGAGTTCAAACGATCATAAAACCCGGTTCTTTTTAAAAGTAGGCGTTGCCTACGGTAGTGATGTAGCTCTTGTTAAAAAAATTCTTATAGAAGTAGCAGGTGCTCACTCTTTAATATTGAAGAACCCCTCTCCTATTGTATTATTTAGTGATTTTGGTGATTCCTCTTTAAACTTTGAACTGGGATTTTGGACAAAAAAAACTTTTGAACATAAAATTATATTAAGCGATTTAAGATTTGCCATAGATAAAAAATTCAGAGAGCACGGTATAACAATTCCATTCCCTCAAAGGGACGTCCACATTATTCAAAATAAATAAATATACACTTACAGTATATTCTAATTCACTAAAACACAACCAACTACAATTATTCATATACGTTTATTGTATATTTTATGTAAAAATATTATAAATTATTTTGACATAATGTAAAGATTACATATATTTGTACCGAAATACTTTACTTTATGTAAACTAAATCATACAACTATGCAAAAAGAAACTATTAAAAAACTAACCAAAGCCATTCCTGATTTATTAAAGGAAGTAACTAAGTATTTAAAAAACAACCTACACAGTACCGGGCCAAAAGCAATTCTGAGCGCTACTGGAACTGTTGGTTTAGTAGTAAAATTATTCGGTCATAGTATAATTGAAGAATATTTTGCAAGATTGGCTAAACGGAAACTCGATGATTACGGTAGTCCTACCTATTTATTGGCAGCTTTTGAGCAAGCTGAGGCATCAATGAAACATCTTTCGAATAAATACCGTGAAAATGTTTTAATGGAAAATGCATTGGACGCTTTAGAAAATATTCTGGAAGGATTGGAAGAAGAGATTGAATTTGATAAAGCAAAAATAATTATTGTTTTTCAACCTAAGTATCATCCAGCAGTATTATACGTAAAAAATACCTATATAAAACTATTTAAAGAGGTAGGCATAAGCGATCAAGCAATTAATGATTTCATAAAACATTTTAACGAAAATATTGGAACACAAGTTATTAAAACCTTTGGAGCAAGCTATAATGATCATTTAGAGCAAATTGCTGAATTGCGTTTGAATGAAATTGAAACCGATTTCTTGTGGAAAATGAAAAGTTTAGATAAAATTGGTTTTAATGAATCGGAAAATTTAAAATACGAAAAAACATTTGCAAAATGGAAGCCGGTAGAAGATTTTCTCGATATGGACGATATAGATTTTGGCGCTCAAAGAACTGAGGAGGAAGAAGAAAATTTACAACCCGTTGAACGGCTCATTGAAGATTATTTTAACTATGAGCCCATGAATAATTTGAATAAAATTTTGTTTATTCTTGGCGATTTTGGAAAAGGAAAATCGGTGTTCTTACGCCATTATGCTTCGCAATTAGCAAAAGAATATTTGCAAACGGGCGAAGGCTTATTTCCGGTTTATTTTAATTTACGTAACTATAAAAACTATTCAAACGATTATAAACTTGGGGTTATAGCCGATTATTTAGAAACCGACTTCGGTATCCAAATTGATGATACCTATTTCAGGAATAAAAAGTATGTATTCTTAATCGATTCGCTTGACGAAAGCGGTGATTTATCTAAATCAACCATTGATAATGTAATTACATCCATCAAATCAATACAAAATTTGGATAAAACAAAATATCGTTCAAACCGGATTATCATAACATCGCGTCCTTTTGACGGAGGACTGTATCAACAATTAAAAAATCATCATCCGCACATTATAAAAAATGGTTATAATCGTGATGTTGAATATTTTATATCGCTTTATGGATTTACCAAACGCCAGTTTAATAATTGGATGATTGATACATTAATGAACTATCCTGAATTTAAAGAACTGGAAACTGCCGGTTTAACCCAAAAAATCCAGCAAAGTATAATCGATTTAAAGTATTTGGATATTTACGATGAATTATTACTCAACGGAACACTTTCACGTAGTGAACTGCGCCGACCAATATTCGCTTACATGATATTTAAACTGTTGGTTAATAATATTGATTTTTCATTAGTCGGAAAAATCGGTGTTTATCTCTCATTCATCAATTTATTAACCCGCGAAGCCAAATATATTGGCGACCAATTTCAGTTGGATTTAAAACAAGAATTTGAATTTCGCAACATACTTCATTCTATTTCTGCACTTTCTATGTACGAATGGCATAAAGGAAATCAGTGGAAATTAAAGAAAGCAGATATTTGTCGTGTTTTGGAAGGAGAAAATACAGAGGAAAACGATGAAGAGATACTGGAAAGGTATAAAAATCAAGGTGTATTAGAAATTGAATTTTTATCTCATTCTTATTTTGGAGAAAATGATAATATTTTACACTTTCAGCATCAATCGTTTGCCGAGATTTTACTTGCCGAATATTACTTGAAAGTATTTATCAAATTTGCTCTGGATGAAGATTATGACATTGAAAAAGCCAGAGTAAAACTAATGCTGGGTGAACCTACCGGACAAACTATTCAGTTTTTTGTTGATATGCTGCGTCTGTTACGTTCATCAGCTATTCAATCAAATTCAGAAAAAGTAATTCAAAAACGCAAATTGTTATTCCCTTTAATGGCATCATTGGCAACAAAACGTTTTAATAATTTATTTTGCCATGATATATACTATGAATGGTTTAAAAAATACGATATTCCGGTAAATACTCCTGATTATCCGACTGAGAGTTTGGAAAACTGGTTTTTTACACCGGGAAAAGTGAATAAAATTATTGATTTTGCAAGAGAAGTTTTAACATCTGATACAAATCATCTCCTAATTAAAGGAAAAAGTAATACAGCACTCTTTGATAAAGAGGTGTTCAGCATACAAAAAGCAAAATTAAGAAGAATACCGCCGGATATTGATAAATGGTTAGCCTTATTGGTAGGTAATATTTTATACAACAATGAACGCGAAAAGCAATATTTCAATTCAACAATTCCCGATTTTGATTATTTCTTTGAAATGATACGTAATTGGAATTATTACTCCATCACAGATTCTTCTCCCTACTGGGCTAAGCAACTGTTTAAAGGTATTAATATGGATAATAACCAAGATGAGTATAATTTATCACATGCAAATTTAACCGGATTGGATTTTTCTTATTCAAAACTTAAACTTTTAAACTTATCTGCTTCGCGACTTGGTGGTTGTAAATTCAGGCATGTAGCTTTTGAAGATGTAGATATGTCGTTTTGCGAACTTACTAATGCACAAATATCCAATATTCAATATATAAAAGGTATATTTGATATAGGATTTTGTATTCTTAGCCCCGAGATTTTTTTTCCGCCTCAATTAGCAAGAAAATTCTACGATTCCGGTTTTATGGGCTATCAAAAAAGTTTTATTCCTGAAAGCGGATTCTCTACCGTTGCACAAATTTTTGGAACACTCAAAGGTTTGTTGGAATACGGTATTAAACATAATTTATTTTCTAAAGATGAAATAAGCACTTGGTTCCGGTTTGAAACATCGCATCTCGAAGATTTATTCAAAAGATACCTTCGGGAACTTTCAAGTGCTAATGAAAAATCTATGATTGATGATTAGATAATTGATACATTATAATATTTAAAACTACATAAAACGCGCATAGTTGTTATTAAGCAGTCCGGATTTTGCATATCGCAAATATTCGGGCTGCTTTTGTTGTTGTAGCTAACTAAATATTAAGCAATGACCACTCATTAATAAACAAACTATATATTCTGTATTTTAAACCGGAAACCGTTATGGATTTAACTTTAATTCTTTACGTATAATTTCCTGTAAAAATTGAATCATCTTTTCTTGTGAATGAATATATTGCATAAGGCTATGAATATTCTGATCCTTTGCATTCAGCAATAAATCTAAGTTATCGGGTGAGATACTATTAACTTTTGGTTCTGTTTTCTTTTTTATTGATGATTGAAATTGCTGTGAATTAGTTTTTTCTTTATTTTCAAAAAAAGCATCAGTATCTTTCGTGCTGTCAGCGGACTTATCACCTCTTAACATTTCTCCTTCACCGGTATATATCCAGACAAGCGATATTCCTTTTTCGTAAAAATAATAAATATACTTATTAGGTATATTCATAATTTTACCATTTTCTATCTCGCTCACGGTTTTTTGCTTGATATTTAAATCTTGAGCAATTTTTAACTGATTAAGATCCAAATATTTCCGAGCTTCCTTAAGTCTTATATGTATATCCAATTTATTCACCGGTATCTAAAACAATTTTTCGTTTAGTAATAGAAAATTGTAAACTTTAATTAAAAAAATTACGTATTTTAGTTATTTTTTATACATAATATTTTGAAATAATAAAAATATATTATACTTTTACATTATAAAACTGAAATAAATATACAATATATTCATACTCTTAATGTATAAACGGAATATTCTGTTTTACATAATATACCAAAATTAAATAAAAAATATACTATGCGCTCAATTATTCAATTCTTTTTATTAACTAATTATTAACAAAAATTAAAAATACAATGGAAAATACGATTAGAGTAGAACGCGCAAAAAAAAGAATTAGTCAGGAAACACTTGCTAACGCTGTAAATGCAACCCGACAAAGCATTCATCTGATTGAGAACGGAAAAACCGATCCGAAACTTAGCCTTGCTGCTAAGATATCTAATTTCTTTGGAGTAAAAATAGAAGATATTTTTGATGTTAAAAGTGCCAATAAATTTAAAAACTAAACTATTTTTCTAATGCTAAACCTTTATTATTATGGAAACAACACCTATGGCATGTGCTTTCGCACATATTGATTGTACAAGATATACGGATGAGTTAGATAATGATTCAGCCACTCATACAGCTAAAACACTAAACCGTAAGCCAAACATGCTTAAGCAAAAAAATAAACGCTTGCAAACTGCAAAATTTTATACAAAACTTAACGAAACATTGCATGAAAATTTTGCATATATTGATGAAGATAATAGCCAACTTCGCTACATTGATGCTGATTGCGGTAAAAATATAATTCTTGTTTTATTTGACAATGTGTCCGATAGTGATTTACAAAACATATTTACAAGACTTCAAAACCGGATACATACGGTTATTTACTATCAAGGCTTACAGATTCATAAGTTTTTGCCAACAAATAGAACATGCATTATTAAAACAAACTCTATACAACATGCTGTAACTGAGGCATACAGAATTGCACATGAAGGGCAGACAATTGTATTGCCAAAAACAGAAGTAGATTTTGATTTATTTGCCCATATCTATTTTTCATGAGTTTATCACACTAGCTATTAAGCTTAGCTCTTTCTGTTTTATTTATACAGTTGACGATTATCAATGGTAATTTTGCTTATATCTTTTACATGGTTTTTAACGGAACATAGAATCAAATTTGAGAATACCACAACCCAAATATACGCTAAGCGTATATTTATATAAATTCACTTTATTATGGAAGAAAAAACATATTCAGAAACTAAAAGAGAGTACATTGAAAACTACTTTTTCTCTAAGAAACCGCAACCTCTATCGGTAAATGCATATATTTGGGCTGTTTCAATCATTATATTTGTAAGTGTAGTTTCCATGTTAATGTTTCAAAGTAAATCTATTGCTATTTTAACCGGTGTAACTATTGGTCTTTTATTTTTTAGATTATTTCTATATCCATATAAAATAAAAAAAAGACAATTTGAAATGCGCATTCCTGATGAACAAATTAATAAATGGTTAATTGAAGACTTAAAAATTAAGATTAAGCAAAGGGCAATCAATCATTTATTACTTCATGATGAACCTTTAACAGACGAGCAATTTATTATCATCCCATATCCGGTTTTTCATTCAACTCAAAAGATCAGTAATGAACAATTGCATCGTGTAACTACCAAAAACGGGTTTTACAATTATTCGGTTTGGAATGTTCAAGTACTTGTTTTGGGCTCAAATTATTTAAGTTATTATTTTTGCAGCTACGACTGGTTAGAAGATAAAGTACTAAATGAAAAATCAAGTGAGTTTTTCTATGAAGATATTGCTTTGGTAAAAAGCGATGTAGAACAAGTTAATTTTG
>JALSLF010000436.1 GCA_026988445.1 Bacteroidales bacterium | reverse complement strand
GTAATATTCCACCACCAAGATTCCATGCAAATGCCGATGCCAACTTACTATCTACATAAAGAAATTTGGGGTCTTGTCCGGGTTCTACCCAATTAAGAGTTTGTTCAGGGCGAAAAGCAGACATTACTCCAATAAAAAATTTTCCGAAAAAGGAAATATGATTAGTAACATCCAATTTTCCGTAAGGACCAACTAAAAAATTCTGTAAGCTGTATTTTCCCGATGAGATATAAATCGTATCATAGATAGTCCAATATTGCGTTTGCAAATGGTCGTTTACTACATCACTATCAAACTTACTGTTACTAAATTTAAAAGCACCGCCAAAACCTATCCATGGGTTTATAAAGTAAGCAAGTTCAAAACCAAGATTATATCCTCCGTTGGCAAAACCCGATTTAGGATTAAAAAAATCATTATTGGCAAACTCACCGGTAGGGTTCGTAATTCCGCCGTTAATTATAATATAGTTCGATTGAGCGTTAATTGTATAAACGCTTAATAATATGATAAATAATAATAGTGCTTTTTTCATAATCAGGTTTTATTTATTATTGTTTTAATTCTTTGTTTGCAAAAATAACTATAATCCGGCAGTAATAAAACAGTTAATTCAGCAATTTTCTATATTTTTAATGCAAGGTGGAAAAAAGGATACCCACCTTATCAAAGCCGGCATTTTTTGATTTTGTCCGTTTAATCGTTTTATAATATCTTTAAAGAAATTTCGACTATTTTCGATACTATCCAAACCGCCGTGTGCCAATAAGATTGTTTTTATATCTGTTTCGGATAATCTTTTCAGACTTTCTTTCATTAATTCAGGTAGTGTTACCGGCATAGGTAATACATATTTGTCTTTTATTTTTAGTACTACATCACCAAGATATATTACATGAGTTTGTTTATGATACAATGAAATATCGTGGGAAGTATGCCCCGGAGTGTATATTATTTCCCAATCATTAAAAAAAGGAAGCTTTTCTCCGTGTTTTGCCGTATAATCAATTTTAAATTTAGCAGAATACCACATTCTGCGTGGTGGATTTTTTTGTTTTATTGATACGTACCAAGCTAAAAAAACATCAATAACATGTTGTAAATTCCCGCCAAATCCACTATACCACTTTGTAGCATAAGGATGTGCAAGAAGCGGTATTTTATATTTACTCTGTAAAGTTTTGGCAAGGCCCGCATGATCCGGATGCATGTGTGATACCACTGCAAGTTTAATATCTTGCATTTTACGATGTAATTTCTCTTCTATATAATTTTTAATCTTTGGTAAATCAGCACGTGTTGCACAATCTACCAATAATATTTTATCCGTATATATTATAAGGTATATGTATTGAATATGTCCTTTTATTATATGTATTTTGTACATGCGCGTTATTTTACTGGTAGCTGCTTGCTGCTTGCTCAATGAACTGTCCGGCTCCGGCAAATAGATTAATTAACCTTTCCATTATTCCAATATTCATCCACTCATTTAATTTTTAAGAAAACTGTCAAGTGTCCTTACAGACGATTTGAAGTTTTAGAAACTTTT
>JALSLF010000435.1 GCA_026988445.1 Bacteroidales bacterium | reverse complement strand
GGCTTTATTGCCATTCTGGTAAGGGTTTTAAATCCTGCATATCCGGAAGGTGTTATGATGGCAATTTTATTGATGAATGTATTTGCGCCTTTAATTGACCATTATGTAGTTCAGGCGAATATAAAGAAACGTTTAAAACGAGCACAAGCTTAAAAAAATAAAAACAATGAATACCAACGGAAACTTATATACATTTATTTACGCATCGGTTTTGGTGATAGTTGTAGCGGCAGCATTGTCGTTTACCGCTCTGAAACTTCAACCAATTCAGGAAATGAATGTGATGAATGAAAAGATGCAGAATATTTTAGCATCAGTACGCATTGATGCTTCACGAGATAATGCTCATCAGGTTTTTGAAAAATTTATTACGCGTAGCTTTGTTGTTAATGCTGAGGGCGAAGAAGTTCAAGGTAAAAAAGCTTTTGATGTAAATTTAAAACAAGAATACAAAAAGAAACTTGAAGATAGAGAATTACCTTTGTATGAAGCTACTCTTGACGATGGCTCCAAAAAATTAATTATCCCCTTACTGGGTAAAGGTCTTTGGGGACCAATATGGGGGTATTTGGCATTAGATGAAGACTATAATACGGTTTACGGTGCTGTTTTTGACCATAAAAGTGAGACCCCCGGATTAGGAGCGGAAATTAATAAGGATTGGTTTCAAAAACCATTTACAGGAAAAACAATTTATGACGATAAGGGTAAATTAATCGGCATTGAAGTAGTAAAAGGTGGCAAAGCTGCGGCTAAAAGTGCCGAGGAATATGATAAACATGGAGTTGATGCAATATCAGGAGGTACTATTACCAGCAAAGCAGTTCAAACAATGATTTACGACTGCCTTTCAAGTTATAAAGTTTATGTGGAAAAAAATAAAAAATAATTAACCGATGAGTAAAAGTTTAAAATTAATTACAGACCCTTTAAATCTGAATAATCCGATTACCGTTCAGGTTTTAGGTATATGTTCCGCTTTAGCGGTTACGGTAAAATTGGAACCGGCTGTTGTTATGTCCTTGTCGGTTTTATTTGTGCTTGCATTTGCTAACGTTATTATTTCATTGTTGCGCAATACAATACCTTCGCGGATAAGAATAATTGTTCAGTTGGTGGTGATTGCAGCATTGGTAATTTTGGTTGACCAAGTATTAAAAGCTTTTGCATACGATGTTAGTAAGCAATTATCTGTTTTTGTGGGATTAATTATTACTAACTGTATCATCATGGGGCGTCTGGAAGCCTTTGCACTGGGTAATAAGCCTTGGCCTTCTTTTTTAGATGGTATTGGTAATGGCGCGGGATATGCCATGATATTGATTATTGTTGCTTTTTTTCGTGAACTTTTTGGTTCAGGAACTATATGGGGGATTGAAATTATACCAAAAGGTTTTTATGAGTTTGGCTATGTAAATAATGGCTTAATGATTTTGCCCCCAATGGCCTTAATTGTTGTGGCTGTAATTATTTGGGTGCAAAGAGCAAAAACCACTGAATTAATCGAATCAAAATAATATAGACTGTTATGGAAGATATTATAAATATATTTG
>JALSLF010000434.1 GCA_026988445.1 Bacteroidales bacterium | reverse complement strand
ATTTTAACTTTTATATTTTTAATTTTCGTTTTATTATTTACTACCTTTGCTCTGCAAAACTGAATATTAATTTTTTAAAAATAAACATTATGCCTGGAATGGAATTGTTTGGCGCAGAAGAACGTAAGGAAGTAATGGACGTTTTGGAAACAGGTGCGCTTTTTCGTTATAATCATGAAGAAATGAGACAAGGGCACTGGAAAGCCCGTGAACTGGAAGAAGAAGTCGAAATATTTACAGGAGCAAATTATGCTCATGCCGTATCAAGTGGTTCAACAGCTGTGGCAACTGCCTTAGCAGCAGCCGGTATTGGTCATGGTGATGAAGTAATTGTTCCTCCTTTCACATATATTGCTACTATTGAGGCGGTTATATTTGCAGGTGCTCTGCCGGTTTTTGCAGAGATTGACGAAAACCTGTGTTTGAGTGCCGAAGGTATTGAAAAAGCAATTACGCCAAAAACCAAAGCGGTTTTATTGGTACACATGGTTGGGGCTGCTGCCGATATGGATGCCATTATGCCTGTTATCAATAAACATAAACTTACATTAGTGGAAGATGCCGGACAAGCACTCGGTGCATTTTATAAAGGTAAATCGGTAGGATTATTCGGTAAAACCGGTGCTTTTTCCTTTGATTTCTTTAAAATTACTACTGCCGGTGAAGGTGGTTTGTTTATTACCAATGATGAAAAAGCCTATAAATTAGCCGATAGTTTTAGTGATCATGGGCACGACCATGTGGGAAACAATCGCGGAATGGAAAAACATCCGATTTTGGGTTTCAATTATCGTATTAGCGAATTACATGCTGCCGTTGGGTTGGCTCAAATGCGTAAAATTAATGAGTTAAGAGACCGCAAGCGTGCCAATAAAGCGTATATGAAAGCAAAGCTTTCTCAAATTTCAGAAATATCATTTAGACCAATGCCGGACCCGGACGGAGATTCAGGTACCTTTTTGAATTTTTTCTTGCCCAGCACCGAAATTGCTAAAAAGGTTATGAAAGAATTTGCCAATCATGATGTTACCGGCTGTAATTATTGGTACACAAATATGTATCATTTTATCAATCAATGGGATCACTTAAAAAAATTACGTTCAGCGGCACCTTTGGCTATTCATCATTTTGGAGCTCCGCAAGATTACAATAAATTAGAACTACCAAAATCACAAGAAGTTATCGGCAGATTAATTTCACTTGGAATTAGAGCAACATGGACTGAAGAAGAAATGGATAAACAAGCCGATGAAATGATACAAATTATTAAACGGGTAATCGGCTAACTTCAAATCGTCCGAAAGGACATTTGAACGTTTGAACTTTTCTTAAGTTTAAACGTTTTGAAGTCCTGTCGGACGTTCAAAAGTTTCAAAACTTCAAATCGTCCGAAAGGACATTTGAACGTTTACTTATAAAGTTGATTGGATAATTGATGATTAAATAAAAAAGTATAAATTTGCCGACTTAATTAAAAATATTGAAAGTGTATAAAAATATTAAAAATATAGATAAAATAGTCTTTGGAAAGGGTAGCTTTGCACAGTTAGAAGATATATTAAAACCTCATAGGATTGAAAATAATAAATACTTTGTATTTATTGTTGATGATTTTTTTGATGGTAAAGAATTGGCAAATCAATTACCTGCTTATGAGGAAGATATGGTATTTTTTATTGATGCCAGTCATGATGAACCCAAAACAGAACAAATAGACCGTTTACGCGATGAAATACAGGATTTGAAAGGAACTCCTTCGGGCATAGTAGGTATTGGCGGAGGCAGTATCATGGATATTGCAAAAGCTTTATCGATTATGGTAAAGAACCCCGGTTCATCAACAAAATATCAAGGTTTAAATTTAGTAAAAAATCCGGGGATTTATCATGTAGGTATTCCTACAATATCGGGAACGGGAGCAGAATGTTCAACAACTGCCGTACTTACCGGACCTGAAAAAAAATTAGGTATTAAATGCGAATGGACACCTTTTAATCAGTTGATTTTAGACCCTGAATTAACCCTGAGCGTGCCTAAAAATCAATGGTTTTATACCGGTATGGATACTTATATACACTGTATCGAATCGGCATCCGGCAGATTGTACAACACATTTGCAAAAGCCTATGGCGACCAATCTATTGAATTGTGTAAAGATGTATTTTTACGTAAAAACAGCGGTCAATCAATAGAAAATTCTGAAAAATTAATGGTTGCATCATTATTTGGAGGTTTGAGCCTAAGTTATTCGGAAGTAGGTGTTTGCCATGCATTATCCTACGGATTATCTTATGTTTTGGGTACACGTCATGGATTAGCTAATTGTATTGCTTTTAACGTTTTAGAAGATTATTATCCGGATGCAGTTGATGACTTTAAAGCCATGGTAAAAAAACACAATATTGATTTACCTAAAAATATGTCTAAGGAGTGGACGGATGAACAAGTAACACGAATGGCTGAAATTTCTTATGCATTAAGCCATATGTGGGATCATGCTATCGGCGAGAACTGGAAAGAAAAAGTGAGCATAGATATGATTAAGGACTTGTTTTACAGGATGTAAGTAATTGGATAATTGTTGTATAGACTTCAAATCGTCCGTAAGGACATTTGAACGTTTTAGTAAAGTTTGCACGACAATAAGTAATTGGAATTCAAGTTAAATTTAATTCTCGGCAATATATCTGCATAGCCTACGGTTTAATTAAAGAATAACTCACTCGAAAAACCAATGAAAAAAAATAAAAGTGTTATTCTCAAAAAGATTAAAAAATATATTCATCAAATTGATGAAAATGCAGATATTATACTTTTTGGTTCAAGAGCCAGAAATGAAGAAAGAGATGACTCAGATTGGGATTTATTGATATTAACTAATAAGCCTGTTTCGTTAAATGTAGAGCAAAAGTTTAGACATAAATTATTTGATTTGGAACTCATGTTTGATATTTCTCTTTCAACTTTTGTTTACAACAAAGCTGAATGGAATGAAAAATATCGTATAACTCCACTATACAAAAATGTTAAAAACGAAGGGATTATTCTATAATGAAAGATATTGATAAAGAAGCTTATATAAGATATAGAATAGAAAGAGCTTTTGATACTTATGAAGTTGCCATATTACTTTATAATAATTTAAAATGGAATTCAGCAATTAATAGATTATATTATTCATGTTTTTATGCTGTAAGTGCCTTATTATTTAAAGAAGGTATAAATGCAAAATCTCACTCAGGTATTAAAAGCATGTTTTATTTAAATTTTATTAAAACAAAAATAATAGATGTAGAATTTGGCAAACTTTATTCAGATCTTTTTGATTGGCGGCAAAAAGGTGATTACGGAGATTTTTTTGATTTTAATAAAAGTGATGTTGAAAGTGTACTTATCCCCACAAAAAACTTTATTAATAAAATTCGAGAAATAATAAATTATGAGTAAAAAAATAGTAAAAGTAGGAAATATAGAATGCGGTGCCGATGAATTGTTTTTAATTTCGGGACCCTGTGTGATTGAAGATGAAAGCATTATGATGAAAACAGCCGAGATGCTGAAAGAAATATCCGAAAAATTAAATATTCCGGTAATTTATAAATCATCATTTACAAAAGATAACCGAAGCGCCTTAGATTTTTTTCATGGTCCCGGATTAGATGAAGGTTTAAAAATCCTGCAAAAGGTAAAAGAACAGTTTGGTTTTCCGGTTCTTTCCGATATTCACGACCATACACAAGCTGCTCCGGCTGCCGAAGTATTGGATGTAATTCAAATCCCTGCCTATTTATGCATGCAATCATCTATTGTAACGGCTGCGGCAAAAACCGGAAAAGTAGTCAATATCAAACACGGGCAGTTTTTGGCACCTGAGAATATGGCAAAACCGGCTCAAAAAGCTGTTGATGCAGGAAACGACCAAATTATACTAACGGAAAGAGGTTATACTTTCGGCTACAATGATTTAATTGTTGACCCGCGCAGTTTTTACGAAATGGGGAAAACAGGCTATCCGATTGTTTTTGATGTAACGCATTCAATACGTAAATACGGTATTCCCAGTGCAGACCCAAGCGGAGGAGCACGTGAATATTTACCTGTACTTTCGCGCGCCGGAGTTGCTGCCGGTGTTGATGGTATTTTCATAGAAGCCCATCCCGACCCTTCTACGGCAAAATGCGATGCAGCCAGCCAGTTATGTGTATTTGATTTAGAGGAATTTTTAAAGCCGGTAATTGAATTTCATAATTTGGAAGTAAAATACAGGAAATAGTTTAACAATCCGCCGGCGGGCGGACAAGTTTTAACAATAGAACAATTTTTAAAAATAAATTAAATAAAAAAATGGAATTATATTTAGACAGTGCCGATTATCAAGAAATTGAAAAAGCATTTCAACTCGGCTTTTTAGATGGTTTAACCACCACCCCTACTTTCATGCACCGACATGGTGTAACTGATGTGGATAGTTTAATTTTGAAATTAGCGGAAATTGTACCTGTTTTACAAGTTGAAGCATTAGGCAGAACCGCTGATGAAATATATAAAGAGGCACATCGCCAAATCGATATGGGATTAGACCCCAAACGTTCGGTTTTTAAAATTCCTATTTCTTTGGAAGGAGTAAAAGCCTGTAAAATGCTTCGTAATGAAGATATTATGGTAAATGTACACTTGGTTTATACATTGCAACAAGCCTATATGGCAATGCACGCCGGAGCCAACTATGTTTGTCCGCTGGTAGGTCGTTTACAAGACCAAGGTCATGATGCCTTAGCACTGGTTGAACAGTGTGTAGATGCCGTAAATTATTACGGATACGATACAAAAATTATGTTTTCATCGGTGCGTAATATTGAACACGTGCGTAATGCCATAAATATAGGGGTACACAACATTACGGTTCCTTATAAAATTTTACGTCAAATGTCGGAAAATAACTTTACAAAATTAGGTACTGAGCAGTTTTATGAGCATACCCGCCTAATGACTGTTAAAGTGAAAGAAGCCATGAATAAAATTAACCCGGTAGTATCGAAAGATACAAGTTTACAAGATGCCATTATCAGCATGTCGGAATACGGTTTTGGTTGTATAATAATAACCAACGGCAGCGACGAAGCTGTGGGTGTATTTACTGATGGTGATTTGCGCCGTGTTATCCAAAAAGAAGGAAGAGATGTATTAACGAAAAAAATGGCTGAGTTTAAATACAATAAACCAATTTCTATCGAAAGCGATGAGTTGCTTTTCAAAGCAAATGAACTGTTTAAACAATACAAAATTGATAATTTATTGGTAACAGAACAAGGAAAACCTATTGGTTTACTGGATATTCAAGATATTTAATATCCCTGTCTGACTAATGAATGTATATCTGTTCGGCGTGCGACTAAAATCTATAAATCTTATAAGCATTAAGTTACTCACACTATGTAAATTAATAAAGTCGCACTCCGGATTTTTCATCAAAAATACATATCAATAGCTTATTATTTTTTTGCTACGAATAGATGAAACATCTATGATTAATAATAAGGGTTACAAAAATCACTTAAAAATATTTGCAGATATGAATTATGTACTTCTAATAGCTGTCCATTTTGGATATTAAAATAATTACTTTTTATTTTAATTATTTAGCTCAAAAATATATCCCCCGTAATCAACGTTCGTTATACAAACCCTAAAAATTTAAAAAATATGAAAACTTTACTCCTATTTGCAGCATTATCAATTAGTATTAATTTATTTTCTCAAAATACTTTTACTGATACAAGAGATAATCACCAATACAAAACCGTAAAAATAGGCGAGCAAGTATGGTTTGCCGAAAATTTTGCGTATAAACCGGAAAATGGAAACTTTTGGGCTTATGACGATAATGAACAAAATGTACTTAAGTTTGGCTATTTGTACGATTGGGAAACGGCAAAACAAATTGCACCCGAAGGCTGGCATTTACCTACACAAAAAGAGTTTGAAACATTATTAAATTCATTTGGCGGTGATGAATCTTACGATGCTTTTTTAGCTCTTAAAGAAGGCGGCACAACAGGATTTAATGCCTTAAAAGGTGGTTTTTATTGGTTTGACGAAGGATATGAAGGAAACAATCAAGTATCTATGTTTTGGACTTCTACTCAAGACGATAATGAATATGCATGGGATTGTAGAGTTGGCGACGGTGGCGAAACAGCAAGCATCCACGTTAGCGATAAAAAATCCGGTTTAAGTGTACGTTTTATTAAAGATTAATTCTTTTTTTAATGAGATTTTTGTTTGTTTTACTGATATATAATCTTCTAATACTAAATGTAGCTTCACAAATAAACACCCCTGTGTACATCGATAAGGCAAGGCGTGAAATTATGAACAATCAAAATGCCGAAGCCATTGAACGTTTAAACACGGTAATAAAGATAAAACCCAATTTATACGATGCTTATTTTTATCGGGGTATTGCAAAATTTGGTTTAAGCGACTATACAGGTGCCGTAAACGATTTTACGGAAACCATTCGTATCAATCCTTTTTTTCCTTTAGCCTATCAATATCGTGGGATTGCTAAAGATGCACTGCGTAATTACAATAGTGCACTAAACGATTTTGACAAAGCCATTAGTTTAGATATCAACAACCCCGGATTATATTCTGCAAGAGCATTAACAAAAATCAATATTCAAAACTATTCTGCAGCCATTCAAGACCTGAACAAAGCCATAAAATTAAATGGGAGTATTCCTGAGTTTTACATATATAGGGCTGTTGCAAAATCAGGCTTAAAACAATTTGATGAAGCTGTAGCTGATTGTAATCGTGCAATAGCAATTAATCAATTTGATGCTCAGGCATTTGTGCGGCGCGGTTTAATCTATTTTCAACAAGAAGCTTATGATAAAGCTATCAGGGATTACAATCATGCCTTGAAAATTAATCCAAAAGCTGCCTACACATACTATGTACGTGCCCTTGCTAAATTCAAATTGGATGATATTGAGGGTACACTATCCGATTACGGAAAAGTAATTGAATTAAATCCTTATAATGCGCTGGCTTACTACAACCGCGCCATGCTTTTTGCGCAAAAAGGCGAAACGGAAAAAGCTATTGCTGATTTATTGAAAGTGTCGCAGATTAACCCAAACCACATTTTAACCCACTACAATCGCGGACAAATGCGATTTGAGCTTAAACAATATCATGAAGCTATTGATGATTTTACTTCTGCCATAGATATTTACCCCGATTTTGGTGAAGCCTATTATATGCGTTCAATGGCTGAACGAAAACTGGGATATACAGCAAAGGCACTGCAAGATTACCGGATTGCAGAAATAAAAATGAACAAGCAAAACGCTGATACATCCGGCGCCGTTTTTAATCAAGCCAAATATAGAAAGGTAATAGAATTAGAAGCAAATTTCAACAATAATTTTATTGGAGACGGGCGCATATACAGTGTATTTTCGGGTATAGATCCCCTACCCGACTTCTTTATTAATGTATTTGATAATCAAGATATTAAATATAACAACTTGCGTAATATAGAGGTGTACAATAAAAAATTGCTGAAACCTTTAAGTTTAGCAATCAGTACTTCCGATACATTAATCGCTGTAAATAAATATACCGGAATTTTAGATTCTGTATATAAAAACGTAGAACACAATGAGTTTTACTGGTTGATAAAAGGAATTATTGAATTATCCGATAAAAACTTCAATCTATCCGTAAAAGCCTTTAATAAGGCACTTGAAATAAAGCCGGACTTTGCTCCGGCACTCTTAAATCGCGGCTATGCACAAACAAAAACGATTGAGTTTATTAATTCGATTGAGCAAGAAATTAATATTTCGGTAAATCAAAAACAAAAACAAATTAACAAAAAGACGGAACAAAACTTTGATTATCGAGCTATTATTAAGGATTATACAAATGCGCTAAAAATTGAACCCGATTGGGCAATAATTTATTTTAACCGGGCAAATATTAAAACTAAAGCCAAAGATTATAACGGGGCTTTGTACGACTATGAGCGTGCATTGAAATTAGAACCCGAATTTGCAGAAGCATATTATAATAAGGCATTGATACATATATATTTGAATCAAATGGATTTGGCTTGCGCTGATTTAAGCAAAGCCGGTGAATTAGGTCTGGAAAAAGCCTATGCCGTAATAAAAAGATATTGTGCAAGATAGCCGTACCTTAGCTCTGTGAGCTGAGAATTACAGTTTAAAATATGGTGCTACCAATTAAATAAAGAAAGACCTTTAAAGATTACATAATTAATCATGTTAGAACAATTCAAATCATACCTGAAAAATACACTTTTTCTAAAAGAAAAAGATAAAATTTTATTAGCCGTGAGCGGCGGTAAAGACTCTGTTGTTATGCTCGATTTATTTGCGCATAGCGGCTATAAATTTGCTGTAGCGCATTGTAATTTTCATTTGCGAGGTATTGCCTCCTATCTTGATGCCCAACTCACACAAGAATTAGCTAAAAAATATAAAGCTCGCTTTTACAGAACAGACTTTGATACATACACTTACGCCGAAGAAAAAGGAATTTCAATTGAAATGGCGGCAAGGGAATTACGATACGATTGGTTTGAAAAAATCAGAAAAGAAAATGCCTATAATTATATTGCCACCGCACACCATAGCGATGATGTAATCGAAACATTTTTTTTAAACCTTGTTCGCGGAACCGGTATTCGCGGACTATCAGGCATTAAAGCAAAATCAAATCGATTGATTCGTCCGCTTTTATTTGCAAACCGAAACCAAATTGAAGAATATATACAAGAAAATGAATTAAAATATCGTGAAGACGATTCAAATAAAGATATACGCTTTAAGCGAAACAAACTCCGGCACGACATTATTCCGCAATTTAAAGACATTAATACCGCTTATCGGGAAAATATTTTAAAATCCATTGATTTATTGAATGTTACACAAGATATTTTACAAGAAAAAATTTCCGAAATACGTAAAGAGATATGTTCTGAAAAAGATGTTCATATATTTTTTGATATAAAAAAATTAACAGAATTAAAGCATTTATCGTTTTATTTATATGAGCTTTTAGCTCCTTACGGATTTAATCCGGCTCAGGTTGAAGACATAGCTAACTCATTAAAAGGAATTTCCGGTAAGACCTTTTTTTCTGATGAATATCAAATTATTAAAGATAGAGCATTTTTAATTTTATCTCCTATTTATGATGAAGAAGATAATACACTTGTATATCTGCACGAAAAGCAAAATGAATTAATATTCAATCATAAAATTAACCGGCAGAGTTTTAAAAAATTTCAATTTACTATTGAATATAAGAAAATTACCGGTGATTTTAAGATTCCTAAAGATAATAATATTGCCGTTTTAGATATAGAAAAACTGAAGTTTCCATTAATTATCCGCCGTTGGGAATATGGTGATTCTTTTTATCCTTTGGGAATGAATCAAAAGAAAAAATTAAGCGATTTTTTTATCGACAAAAAAATACCTACGATTCAAAAAAGAAATATTTTGGTGCTCCTTTCAGGCAAAGATATTGTATGGGTAATCGGCTACCGAATTGATAATCGATATAAAATACTTTCCAATACTGAAAATATTATGCAAATAAGCTTAAATTTTGTGTGATTTTTTTTATATTCGCTTTGAGAACGAACCTAAACACAAAGAGAATTTGCAAAAACTTATTTTTATACTTTTATTTGGAATAATGCTATTCGGGTTGGGTAGCTGTAATTCTGCCGGTAAAAAAATGGTACCTGTTGCCCAAAAAGGAATCATTGATTTACGTAATTTGAATTTTCAGACAAGCGAAAATATTGATTTAACAGGTGAATGGGAATTTTATTGGGGAGAATTATATACACCCGATAATTTTATTGATAAAAATAAAATTAATCAACCCGCTTATGTACAAATAGGCACTTTATGGAATTCGTTCTTTATAAACAATCACCCAAGACAAGGATTTGGTACCTACCGCTTAAAAATATTACTTAACGATACTTCTTCATTTTTCGCAATCTTTTTAAAAGAAGCCCCTATTTCGGCTTCCAGAATATTTATCAATAACGAGTTAATTGGCAGCAATGGTAGGCCTGCAAATGTTGTTGAAGAATATAAACCGTCATTTCTTATTGATACTAAACCATTTAAAGGAGATACAGTCCTTAATCTAATTATTCAAGTAAGTAACTTTGAGCATAATCGTTCAGGAGGAATATTTTATAATCCGGTTTTTGGAAATGCTCAAAATATTAGCTTTTATAGAATAAAATATTATATATTTAACCTTCTTCTCCTTGGGGGTATCATAATAGTACTGATTTATCATTTTGCTCTTTTTTTGCTATTGCCCAGACATAAGAGTAATCTGTATTTTTCATTATTAAGTTTTTTCGTTTTCTTATATTTTTCTACGCTCTTTTTCTTACAGTATTTTATAAATGATTTTCAATTGGTACGCCAAATCAGAATGTCCGCTTGGTTTTTTGCTGTTCCTGTATTAGTATTTTTTGCAAATAGCATTTTTAATATAAAAAACACGAATAAACTTATTGGAATATTTGCTTTTTTATCGGTATTTTCATTAATCTTATTTTTTCTAAAAGTGGAATATATTCTCTATTTCTATCTTTTGGTAACACTTATTTCGGCAATATATATATTAATTATTGCTTCTATTAATCTATACAAAAAATCCTTTGACTCTAAAATATTTTTCATCAGTATTTTATTTGTTTCATTAGGTGCTATATACGATACATTAATATATATGCAAATAATTCATACAGCAAGCATACTGCCTCTAAGTTTTTTCCTGTTTTTATTATCACAATCATATATATTAGTACACCGTTTTGCCGATACTTATAAAATAAATAGCAAATTATCCAATCAAATGCAAAATACGAACAAAAATCTTGAAAAATTAGTTTTACAAAGAACAAAAAAAATAGAAGAGCAAAATATTAGATTAGCTGAATTAAACGCTACAAAAGACCATTTTTTTGGAATTATTGCTCATAATTTAAGAGGACCGGTAGGTAATTGGGCATCTTCATTAGGTTTACTTATTGATACTTATGACCGATTAAGCGATGCAAGCAAATTGGAACTTATCAGGAGTTTAAAATCCTCAACCGATAAAACTTTTCATTTATTGGAAAACTTACTGATTTGGTCAAGAATACAAAGAGGCATAATTACATTTAGTCCTCAGAAAGTTTTATTTAAAGAACTAATTGATGAGACTATTGAAATATTA
>JALSLF010000433.1 GCA_026988445.1 Bacteroidales bacterium | reverse complement strand
TAAAATTAGCCTATGATTATTCATTTTTTAAAGACGACAGAGTTGATTTAGGAATAGGGGGTGGTTTTTATATTATGCCGATAAGATTTGAGCTTACAGTTGTAAATAATTCTACAAATAATATTGCTGATTTTATTGCTCCACTACCCTATGCAAGTTTACGTACCGATTTTAAAATAACACCCAAGCTGTACTTAAAACAGGGAATTGACCTGATGTATGCACAACTCGATACCTATTCAGGAGCCATTATCGATATTAATTTAATGATAGAGCATAACACTTGGAAACATTTTGGTTTTGGCGCAGGACTGGATTTTTACAAAATAGTAGTACGCTCCGAAAGTTCAAAAAATAAACTTGATTTTATAGGGAATATAGAATTAGGATATACGGGACTACTGTTTTTTGCAAAATACTACTTTTAACCATTAATAATATACACAATGAAAAAATTATTAATTTCTCTTTTTGCCTTTCTAGTGATTTTTCCCTTATTAGCTCAGGATAAAGACGCTACGCAAAATAACGAAACAAGTTTTGACATGGGTGTTGACCTTTCAACCCGTTATATATGGCGTGGACTAACTTTTAGTAATTCTCCGGTTATCCAGCCTTATATGACTTATACAATTAAAGGCTTAACTTTTGGAACCTGGGCATCTTACCCTTTTTTAGAAGATCAAAGTCAAGAAGTTGATTTGTTTTTAAGCTATAATTATAAAATATTTACTTTTACCCTAAACGATTATTATTTTCTTTTAAATCCTGCCGGTGGATACAGTGATTATTTTGATTGGGATAAAAACTCAACAACGCATTATTTGGAAGGTATTATTGAAATTGCAAAAATAAAAAATATTCCTTTACGTTTTTTAGCAGGAATCATGTTTCTGGGTGCTGATGTAGATATTAACAACAATCAAAATTTTTCTACCTATATTGAATTTGCTTATGATTTTAAAATACAAAATATTGATGCAGAAATATTTGCAGGCTTCACCCCTTTTGAAGGATTTTATTCGGATGGTTTTGATTTTACAAATATTGGTTTTAAAGCTGCCAAAGTAATACCCATTACACAAAAGTTCTCATTACCCTTATCGGCATCTTTCATTGTAAATCCGGCAGCAAATAAAGTGCTTTTTTTAGCAACAATTTCATTTTAAACTATTCAAGTTAGTAGTAATTGATTAAATTAAAAATTTCTAAGTTTATTTAATGAAGTACTTTGTTTTTTTTCTGATATTAGGCACATTATATCTATCTGCTTGTCGCGATAATAATTATGCGTCTTCACCCGATATTAGTTTGCAGTTTTCTACCGACTCGGTAGTTTTTGATACGGTTTTTTCGGGAATAGGCTCAGCAACCAGGCGTCTTAAAGTATATAACCCTGCTGATAAAAAAATTCGTATATCAGAAATTCGGCTTGCTAAAGGCAATGCCTCAAAATATCGCCTTAATATTGATGGTTTGCCGGTAAATAAACAGAATGATGTGGAAATTGCAGGTAAAGACAGCATGTACATTTTTGTTGAAGTAACGATTAATACAA
>JALSLF010000432.1 GCA_026988445.1 Bacteroidales bacterium | reverse complement strand
ATGAGCTTACTGCAATTTTTACAAGTACACTTATTACAATGAATAAAAAATCTAAAATCTAAGTTCTAAAATCTAAAATCACTATGGCAAATATAAACTTACAAATGGCGTGGCGAAATATCTGGCGTAATAAATTACGCAGTTCGGTGGTAATTGCTGCAATTGCAATTGGTCTTTTTGGTGGATTGGCAGCATCGGGTATTATGAAGGGTATGGTGACGGATATGATTGATAATGCACTGGAAAATACGGTATCGCATATCCAGATTCATGACGAGCGTTTTATTGAAAACAATGAAGTAAAGTTTTTAATGAAAAATAGCCCGGAATTAATTAAAAAAATTCAAGCAGAACCTGAGGTTGCAGCAGTTTGTGAGCGGAGCAAATCTTTTGGAATGGCCTCAACGGCTTCAAAGGCACTGGGTGTAATGATAAACGGAATTGAGCCGGAAAAAGAAAAGAAAGTTACTAAAATTTACACCAAACTGACCGATAGTTTAAGCACTTACTTTACATCCGGAAAGAAAAACCGGATTTTAATCAGTCAAAAATTAGCAAATAAATTAAATGCAAAAATAAAGTCTAAAATTATACTCACTTTTCAAGATTATGATGGCAATTTAACGGGAGCGAGTTTTAAAGTAGCGGGTATTTTTAAAACCCAAAATGCGATGTTTGACGAACAAAATGTTTTTGTTTTGAAAAAAGACTTAGACCGGTTGTTAAATTTGCCGGCTAATTCTTCGCACGAAATTGCTATTTTGCTAAAAGATTTTCATCAAACACCTGAATTGGTAAACAAATTGAAAAAAATTACCAATTACTACATAGAGCCTTGGAATAAAATTGATCCTTATTTAGAGCTAACTACTTCTTTAACCGGTTTTATGTTGCTGATATTTATGACAATAATATTATTGGCACTTGGTTTTGCTATTGTAAATACCATGTTGATGGTTATTTTAGAACGAACCAAAGAATTGGGAATGATTATGGCAATCGGTATGAATAAAAGAAAAGTTTTTACTATGATTATGCAAGAAACTACTATGCTTACACTTACAGGAGGGGTGTTGGGGATATTATTGTCTATTGTATTTATTGCTTATTTTGGAGATAAAGGTATTGATATTTCAAGTGTGGCACAAGGTTTTGAAGCACTTGGTTATAGTTCGGTAATGTATCCTAAGTTAAACTTTACCGATTATTTACAAGTGATTTTTATGGTATTGTTAACCGGTATCATTTCATCAATTTTTCCGACGATTAGAGCTATTAAAATGAAACCGGCAGAAGCCGTGCGAATGGATTAAAATTTAACTTCAAATCGTCTGTAAAGACATTTGAACGTTTAATTTTTAATAATTGAATTTGACAATGTTTTATTAAAAAAATAATTATAAAATCAATAAATTATGAGCATCATACAAATTGAAAAGCTTAAAAAAACGTATCACGAAACAGAAGTAGAAGTTCATGCGGTAAACGGGGTTGATTTATCGTTTGAACAGGGAGAATTTGCGGCAATTGTAGGTCCTTCCGGTTCGGGAAAAACAACTTTACTTAATTTGATTGGTGGCTTAGACAGTCCTTCTGAAGGAAAAATCATCATCAATAATACCAGTATTAGTAATCTAAGTGCTTCGCAAATTATTGATTTTCGCTTGTGGAACATCGGTTTTGTTTTTCAGGCGTATAATTTAATTCCAGTGCTTACTGCCAAAGAAAATGTGGAGTTTATTATGCATTTGCAGGGTAGAAAAAAAGCAGAACGCGAGCAAAGAACAAAAGATTTACTTACTGCTGTAGGTTTAGGCGATCGTTTAAACAGTCGTCCCTCGCAACTTTCGGGCGGACAACAACAACGGGTTGCCGTAGCGCGTGCTTTGGCAAGTAAACCCAAATTTGTGTTGGCAGATGAACCTACGGCTAATCTTGACAGTAAATCTACCGAAAATCTACTGGATATTATGGAAAAATTAAACCGTGATGAAAACATTACTTTTATTTTTTCAACCCACGATGCACGGGTGGTAAAAAAAGCACGCAGAATAATTACCATCGAAGATGGTAAAATTGTTTCAGACGAAAGGAAGTAGCAGAATAATGAAAACTTCAAATAGTCCGCAAGGACATTTGAACGTTTAAATAGTTGAACTTATTTAACCTTATATGGATTGTTAAATGCTTACAAGCTTAAATGGCTAAATTGTTGAAACTTGTTTGGCGGATACTTAATATTAAATAGACAAAATATCTGTGCAAATTAGTGTACATCTGTGGCTAAATAA
>JALSLF010000431.1 GCA_026988445.1 Bacteroidales bacterium | reverse complement strand
CAATACGAAACCGGTAAATTCAGTGCTACCATAGGGCGACAGCGTATTAATTGGGGCAAAACCTTTGTGTGGAATCCGAACGACTTGTTTAACGCTTATTCTTTTTTTGATTTTGATTATCCCGAAAAGCCCGGTAGTGATGCTGTCAGATTTCAGTATTACACAGGTGTTGCTTCCTCGCTTGAATTAGCTGCAAATATTAAAAGTATTAAAAACCAAATGGGAACGGATGAAAATAAATATACGCTGGCTGCACTTTGGCGTTTTAATAAGTGGGAATATGATTTTCAAATTCTTGCAGCCTATTTTGAGAATAGTGAGCTTACCCTTGGCGGGGGCTGGTCAGGTTCAATTAAAAACTTAGACTTTAAGGCTGAGTTTTCTTATTTACGTCCTGTGGATAATATGAGCGATACAAGCGGACAGTTTATTGCTTCCGTTTATTTGGGCTACATGTTTGCGAATTCATTAAATCTGCAATTTGAATTCCTATATACCGATATTCCTGCGGACGGAATTACAAATTTTTATCAATATTATTATCAGCCTTTGTCGGTTAAGACATTATCCTTTACCGAATACAATGTGTTTGGGCAAATTACTTATCCTTTAACTCCTCTTTTAAATGCAAGTTTTGCCGGAATGTATTATCCTAAAATCAAAGGGTATTATCTGGGTCCGTCCATAGATTATTCTTTTACCGATAATTTGTATATGAGCTTTGTTGTGCAAACATTTAGTGGCGAAACGCCTAATCCGCAAACAGGCATAAAGGAACGAAATAATGCATCATTTATGTTTATTAGGTTGAAGTGGAATTTTTAAATTACTAGGCGTTAAGCGAATGATTTAAGGAAAATAAATGAGATTCCATTTAAAAAAACAATTTAATAGATATTCTTGAATGGAATTCATTTTTTACTTTTTCCGTTCAATTACAAAATCTACTAATTCAAAAAGCGATTCGCGTGCTTGGTTTTCAGGAAATTCTTTTAAAATATTTAAGGCGAGTGTTTGGTATTCTTTCATTTTTTCTTCGGCATACTGAATACCTCCGCTATTTTGTACAAAATCAATTATTTCTTGTACCTTTTTACTGTCGTTATTATGTTTACTAATGATTTTTTTTATCGAACGGCGAATGTTCCCATTTGATTTATTTAAGCTGTAAATTAACGGAAGGGTCATCTTTTTTTCCTGAATATCATTACCGCTGGGCTTTCCGGTTTTATTATCCGATTGATAATCGAATAAATCGTCTTTGATTTGGAAAGCAATACCTACATACTCACCAAACAAACGCATTTTTTCAACGGTTTTTTCATCGGCATTCACCGACTTGGTACCCGCAGCAGTACATGCAGCTAATAAAGTGGCTGTTTTTTTTCGGATAATTTCAAAATATACCTCTTCGGTAGTTTTTAGCTTGCGTGCTTTTTCCATTTGGAGTAATTCTCCTTCTGCCATTTCACGCACAGCATCCGATATTATTTGCAAAGTATCAAACTCTTTGTTGTGCACGGCAAGTAATAAGCCTTTTGATAAAAGATAATCACCAATTAAAACCGAAATTTTATTTTTCCATAAGGCATTAATTGAAAAAAAGCCACGTCGTTGATACGACTCATCTACAACATCATCGTGTACTAAAGTAGCCGTATGCATTAATTCAACAAGAGTGGCAGCATTATAGGTAGATTGAGTAATCGCTCCATGAAGTTTTGCCGATAAAAATACAAAAATAGGACGAATTTGTTTACCTTTAGTTTTAAGAATATAATTGGTAACTATATTCAATAAAGGCACATTACTTCGCATAGAGTTTTTAAAAACTTGCTCAAACTCTTTTATCTCATTTTTTATCGGGGCTTTTATTGATTTCAGCGATGACATTCAGTAAGTGCTATAATTTATCGTTGCAAATTTAATAATTTAATTTTGCTAACCGCATTTTATTTTATTTTAGATGTGAAAACTTGTTGCTATTATAAAACACATGTATTTGAGTATATTCTAATAGCCTTGTAACCAATGCGTTTTAAAAAATTTAAAACTGATTAATTTATGAATATCCTGAAATAAAATTCAAATTACGTTTTATCCCTTTAAAGCCGGTACGTTTTAAGGGCGAGTGTTTAAACATTTTATTAAAATAAGCTTTGTCCATAGTGTACCAATCTGTTTTTCGCATTTCCAAAAGTCCTTGAATAGGTTTTAATTCCTCATGACTGTGTGGAATAGCTTTGCTGTTGTGCGGGCAAACATCTTGACAAATATCACAGCCAAAAACTCTGTTTAGGAACTTTCCTTTAAATTCTTCGGGTATTTCACTTTTAAGTTCAATACTTAAATAAGAAATACATTTACGTGCATCTATGGTTTTATTGGTAATAATTGCATCAGTCGGGCAAGCATCAATGCAACGAGTACAGTTTCCACAGTATTCTTTTATGGGTTTATCATAGCTAAGCGATGTATTTACAATCAGTTCCCCAATAAAAACAAAAGAACCTATTTGCTTATTGATGAGTAAACCGTGTTTACCGATCCATCCCAATCCTGCTTCTCTTGCCCAGGCACGTTCCATTACGGGAGCAGAATCTACAAACGCACGTCCTTCTGTTTCCGGTTCTATCTCTTTAATATAAGCTAACAGTTTATTTAGTTTTTCTTTTATCACGTAGTGATAATCTTTGCCATAGGCATATTTTGAAACAATGGGGGCTTGTTTATCTTTTTGTGTTTCATTAGGAAAATAATTAAACAATACGCTAATAACCGATTGTGCTCCTTCAACCAAAAGCTGCGGGTTTGTACGCTTATCAAAATGATTAGCCATATAGCTCATTTTACCGTTAAAGTTCTTTTCAAGGTAAGTTTTAAGCCTTTGAGCATCATCTTTTAAATAAGCAGCTTTTGATATGCCGCAAGCTGCAAAACCAAGACGAATTGCCTCGGTTTTTATTAAGGTACTAAGCTCTTTTATATTTGCTTTATCTTTCAATTATTGCTAAAATTCTATTTGTACACGCATTTGTATTATGTGAGCAACATCCACATCTTTCATGTTCACAAATATATAATTTGTTATAATACGGGTAACCGGATTTAGATACCAATTTAAGGCAAAAGAAATATTGTCTAAACGACCACCTGATACATTTACTTTATTCAAATCCATTGATGACCACCTCAATCCAAGTTCCCAAGCACCTGCACCACCATTACCAAAATTTTTCTTTGGGCTAATTCGGCTTAATTTTCCACTTGCTTTATAAGGTTTGCTTTCACCTGTTAAAAAATAACTAGCCATTATATAATAGGCTGTATAGGTAAAATCAGGATAATTTTCCCTGTTGATTTGCGAATACACCGCTTCTGCAACTACAGAAAAAGGACCACCCACATATACCATCTCTCCTTGTAAAAATTGACTGTTGTCAACATCCATAAATACACCGGTTTTTAAGTACTTTTGTGCTAAATGTGCTTCGGGGCGTACTCCAAGGCTGTATATTTTGTCTTGTGGATTTCTGTATGAATAAGCTGCTCCTATATGTACAATTTTATTATTTTCCGGATTATAAACAGGTGCTCCCCATAGTCTGCCGGTAATATTGTATTTATCTTGTTTGCCAATATTATTCCCAAAATTATCAGCATCTTTAAAAACCCCTAATCGAAATGCCAAGCGATTTTTGACAAGGCTATTTCCAATCATAAAACCGGTATTTCTTGAAGGTTCATCTTCTGATGTTAAAGAACGTTCCATAAATGTAAGAAATTTACTGCTGCTTAGTTCTTCAAAACCAATGGGTTCTTTGAAATGTCCCATTTGTAAGAAGCCTATATATGGAATTTTTGTAATTATGATATAGGCATCGTTTAATTTGGCAGTACCTCCTGAAAAATCAAATTGCAGCTTGTATTTAATATTGGAATAAACAGTTCCTGCGCTGTAAAAACGTACCCTACGGAATTCCATTCCATTTTTTGAAGTTCCGACACTGTCTTTTATTGCGTCTCCTTCAAAAAAGTTTGCAATATCATACTGGACTCGTCCACCGAATTTAAACTTAAATGTACCGTCACTACTTTCAATATGTGTACTATTTTTCCAATAAACATTATAGTTTTTGTTATCCTGAGCATTTAATAAAATACCTAAACCTAAAAGTAATCCCAAAAAGATAATCTTTTTCATAAAAATATATTAGAGTTTAAATTTCAACTATTTTGAACATATGTGTTTAGTAATTATTTCAATTTTGCATATTTTATAAAGGAATTACTAAGTTTCAGCCCTAATTATTATTTTGGATATATTATTTATCTTTCTTGGAATACCTTATACCTGTGTCTCCACAGTAAAGGATAAGCTCACTTTATACAAAGCGAATTTTACCAAATCACTTTAAATTTGCCCTTTTGTGAATATAAACATCCCTGGTATATCAAGCATAATTTTGAAAAACGCTGCAAATAAAATCATTTCTCTACGGATATAAAATAACTTCACACTAAATTAACATAAAATTAATATTAAGCATAAATAAAAATTAGCTGTTCATTACTATCCAAATAACTTTATTAAAATTATTTGATAACAAAGAACAGCATAATGAGCGGCAATACTCAACTCAAATTTATTCTTTAAATTACAAAATTTAAATTTTTAAGCTCCTGAAATATCTAATATTAAAATACTCCTAGCATAATTCGTAAGCCATAGGATAAACCTGAAAAATCTTTATCTGAGTATTTTATTAGCTCAACATTGTTGAATATCATGTAATTTATAAAAACTTGTAATTTTATTACATATGCGGGTCTATAATTTACTGAAAATCAGGGTGTTAATACAAAGACTTTATCGTAATGTTTTTGTCTCAGCTCTATATTATTTAAACTTACTTCTCCCCAGGCTATTTGTGTTGATAAATCATAATCCCACCTTTTGTTTTGCCTAAATATATATCCAAGCCATAAACCTCCAATTTCTGTTTGAACTAGATAATTTTTGTAACCCTCAATATTTGAACTTATCTTAGATACATTACTAAAACTTTGTCCAAAGCCACCAATATAAAAGGAATTGTTAAAGAGCATCGCACCTCCACCACCAATTGAATATGCAGTTTTTCCATTGAAAGAGGACAAGGAAATATATGTTCCGCCAAAACCACCATCTAAATAAATTCGGTTTGTATTTTGTGCTTTAGCATTTATTGATAAAATGCAAACACATAAAATCAGTACTATATTTTTCATTTTAAACCTCCTTTTTAGCTTTAAATAAAATTTTTGGTAGTCTTTTTTTGTATGCCAGCACAAATAAACCTATGGAGAATATTCCAATGTTAAATATTCCTATTGAAAATATCCCAATAGAAAAAATGCCTATTGAAAATACTCCAAGCGAAAATATACCTGCCGAAAAAATACCACAAGAAAACCTGCCTGATGAAAAATAATTTAAAGCATATTCGCCGGAAGAAAATGCCGGGTAATAGCTATTAATAATAATACCCAGAAAGATTAAAGCGATAGCAATTAATAAAATCCAATACTTTTTCATAACTTTTTATTTTTAAAGGTTTAACAATACTGTTGTCTAAATCTGTTACAATATTACAATGGAAACTTTTTAGCCTGAAAAATTAGGGATTAAATGCTTTTTTTTGTGATAAATTACAAGCTATTGTGATGAGTAGAATATTTTTGTGATAAAATGCGGTGCTAAATTTGTGAAATCTTTTTCATCAAGAGCTTATGCAGTCAGTGTGTTTTCGGAGAATTATTTTGCTTATTCCTGCATTTAGAAAGTTTATTTTGATTTTGTCCTATGCTGATAACAAATGTTTAAATTATCATAAATTGCTTTTTACAAGTTCTGTAATTCCTGCCTTTGTTTCGATTTAAGTTTTGTTTTTTTTATTAATTATTGCTTTAAATTCTTTGATATAACTTCTTGCAACGATTGCTTCTTTACTTGTGCCATTAAAAGATAGTCGATAGCCCTGTGCATTTCCCCTGATTTGATTAATTTGTTCCGGGTTTATTATAAACGCCCTGTGTGATTTCATCAAGCCACTATTTTCAGGAAGTTGGTTTAGGATACTTTTTAGTGTTGTGCGAAGTGTTTTTTTCTTTAATTTATCTTTATCTAAATAGTAAATCAAGCAGTAATTGCCTTGTGATTCTATAAAAAGTATGTTGCTTTCAGGAATTTCTATATATTCTTTTTGGTTATATGAAGTAAATTTAAGTAATGTGTATTTATCAACTCCTTTATCAATCGTATTTAAAACTTTCAAGTTTAGTTCTTGTGCACTTTTAAGATGCTCTTTAAGAAGGGTGTTTTTTTTCCATAATAAAATAATTGATATCGGTATTATCCCTATTCCTATCGAAAAGAGTTCAAATGATGCCAAGATATTTAAATTAAATAGTCCAAACTGAAAAATGTAATTGCTGTATAAATAATTTCCCAGTCCTATACAAAATAGTATCCATAATAAGAACATAATTTGTTTTCCAATAGTCCATTTATTTTCTGAAAAGATATTTTTGAAATAATGAGGTAAAAAAACTATGTTTATCAGTAAAACGATTAGGCTTACTAAACCATATCCTGCCAAAACTAATTTTTTGTGAGCAATGTTTAAATTTACTAAACCAAAGGGCTCAAAAAACAAGATAAAAAATGAAATAAAAAGAGCTGTTATTAGAGCAATTTTTCCGTTGTTTTGAGTGTTGATAGGATAGGGTATTGTCAGAAAATTTTTAACTATATTTTTCATAATGTCCTTGCATAAAAACTCCCTGATTTAAGCATGTGCTTTTTTGAAAAATATTATAAAATCTTTATAAAAAACTATTGTACAAATATTTTTTTGTAAAAATAAAAATTTTTTGCCGAGAAACGTAAAATATATGTTTGCATTGGTGTTAATGATATGGTACTTATTTTATCCCTAAGGTATTTTAATTGAACTTTTTGACCTGTAATTCTATATACTTCCATTAATATTTTGTATGTAGGAGCCTCCTTAAATACTATAGTGAGTTTCCCTTCTGTTGAGTAGATCTTTACAAAATCATTAAAATTCAAATTATTAATTCCTGTAACTCCTTTAAATGTAACTGAATTCCCGGTATATAGGGGTTCGGTATTGCCATTTCCTGCATAATCATGTACCACATTTTCCGAAAGATAAATGTTTATGGTCTCGTTAGAAGTTAAACTGTCAATTGCCACAATATAAACCGAACCATTACCGGAAACCGTAACTTTTATATTTTGAGAACCTCCGTACATAAGTATTTCGTCAGAGAAATCTACAACATCTTCACTAAATACCACTTTAAATTTTATGGGAAATGTGTATGCGGGGTTACTTTGCCCTTCTGCAAGTTTAATTTCAACATCAGGACGTGTACGATCTATAATTACCGTATTTTCTGTATTTACTGATGTTTGATTTGATTTTCCATAGATGCTGCTAACTACTCCGGCCGGTATGTTAATAGATACACTTCCATCGTTCTGAAAGCCGGAAACTTTTGCCGTATATCTGTTTGTGTCTCCTTCAACAGAAACGTTTTGCGCTAATGCTGTACCTGATAATTCAATATCTGAATTATTAAAATCAATTACATCCTCATTAAAATTTATATCAAAGCGAACGGTGTCATTATTGGTTAAATATTCTTGACCTAAGGCTCTGCTTATTTCAACAGTTAAATCTGCTCCTAAAAACATAACTTCGTTATCTACGATAACGGCGGGTAAGTTTGGTGAGCCAACCGAATTATGTACTTTACCGGCCGGAATATCAATGATCACATGCCCGTTACTTAACATACCGGAAACTGCAATATTAAAATCAGTGCCCCCTCCGGTAATCGTAATATTCTGTGCCTGGGCATCTCCACTTAAAACAATACTTTCCGGTTTTAAATCAATAACCGTTTCACTAAATGTTAGTTTAAAATTAATTACACTGTTTTCTGTGGTATCTTCTTGCCCAATTGCTTTGTCAATATGAACGGTAAAAACATTGCCTTCATAATCAACGCTGTTAAAATTGATTATTCCTGTTGAACTAACATCTGCACCATCTCCTCTGCCACCATGAAAGCGTTCGTTTTGAGCAATTGAAAATTCTTGATTTAAGAGTATTCCTGCCAAAAGAAAAATAAAACTTAGGCTTAATTTAAAATATATTTTAGGAATATGAATCATTTTTAATATTTTTTTCAAGCTAAATGTTTTTTAATTATTGTCCTACAGAGCGTACACACCTGAATCCAGAACCAATATTGCCTATACCTATCGGACTATAAGGGTCTTCTGATGCTAACCCACGATAAGACACATGCAACCAGCTAATGGCATCGTTCCAATCACCGCCTTTTAAACCACTTCCGTTTTTTGATTTTACCCCATCGCTCTCTTCACCGCTTACAATTCCAGGCCAATCTGTATTATCGGCATTGCCTAAATTATTTAATTGCCCATCTCCATGTGTTCCTCTGAACTTTCTGCCGTTTGCATTACCAAAAGTAACTATTCGTTCGGTCATACTGCCGGATAGTTCCATAATACCATAATATGAAGCTCCCGAGTTCACTCTGTTTGATGAATCTGTTGCAAAAATTCCAGCACGCAAGGGTGCATTATGTTCGGTTTGGTGTCCTGTGGTATATTCATATTCTGCATTTCCGTATTGTCCTGTTCCGGGATTTACAGGATATGAATTTTCAGTACCAATTGTATCCGGGTTTGCAAAAATATATTCTGTATTCGCATCTCCATAAGCTAAAGTAGTATGCCAAGCAAATTCATTAGCAATCGGATATTCCGGTCCGCGACATGCTTTTTCAAATTCGAGTTCGGTCATAGGGCGAAGTCCTGCCCAGTCGGCATATGCTGCACCA
>JALSLF010000430.1 GCA_026988445.1 Bacteroidales bacterium | reverse complement strand
GAATGGAAATGGTTACTGCATTTACACATAAGCTCGGAGTTATTATTTTTGTTTTTCACGATGGCGAATTGGGACAAATTTCACAATTTCAAGAAATTCCCTTAAACCGGAAAACCGCTTCAATTATCGGTCAAATTAACATTAAAGGTATTGCCGAAGGTGTACATGCAAAATATTTGGAAATGTTAAATGATGTAGATATCAACGGAGTACTGAAAAATGCATTTGAACTTGCACAACAAAAACATAATGTAATTGTTGATGTAAATATTGATTATTCACGAAAAACATACCTTACTACAGGTGTGGTAAAAACCAATTTAAGCCGTTTTCCTGTATCGGAAAAAATAAAGATGCTGTTTAGAGCCGGAAAAAGACATATTTTGGGATAGATTAAAAAAACCCGGTACTACCATAAATTTAGTGGAACAAAGTAAATGGTGTAACTGGTTACTGGTTACCGGTAACTAATCGGTAAAAAGATAAAATATCTGTGTTCATCAGTGTACACGTGTCCGACAACTGGCGGATTTGTGGCTAAAAATCTTTGAGGTAGGTAAACTTAGTGCTTTTAGTACTCTTTCCTGTTAAAAGAATATCAAAGATACTTAGTTTAAAAAAATATTGACAAAAAAGTATCCAATCATTAATTAGCCAATGTTCTTTTATCGCCTGTTAAATAACGCGAACCAACAATACCTTTTACTTTATTTCCATTACGCTTAACAGCTTCTTGCGGCTTCTCCAAATCTAACTTTTCGTAAATAGAATTTTTACTGACAAAATCAGGTACAATTTCCTTCATTTGCTTAACTATTTTAAAATTATCCTGTGTTGTAGCAGTATTTATCAGTTTATTAATTGCCGTTTTTATTTCAAAATGATTGTACGCAATTACCTTTCCAATCATAATTTGCGGATGATGTGTAGGAAGTGTATTTTCTTTATCGTTCAGTAGTTCTTCATAAAGTTTTTCGCCGGGACGTAAACCGGTAATACTTATATTAATATCGATTCCAAGTTCTAAACCGGATAATTTTATCATTTTTTTAGCTAAATCAATTATTTTTACTGATTTCCCCATATCAAAAACAAATATTTCACCACCTTTCCCCATAGCACCGGCTTCCAAAACCAATTGACAGGCTTCGGGTATGGTCATAAAATAACGGGTGATTTCGGGATGAGTAACCGTTACGGGTCCTCCTTTTTGTATTTGCTTTTTAAAACGTAAAATTACAGAACCGTTTGAACCCAATACATTACCAAAACGTGTAGTTATAAATTTTGTTCCGTCAAATGCATTTAAACTTTGGGTATAAATTTCGGCTATTCTTTTTGATGCGCCCATTACATTTGTTGGTCGTACCGCTTTATCTGTAGAAATCATTACAAATTTGCGCACTTTATATTTAACAGCCAAATCAGCCAGTGTTTTTGTACCCGCAACATTAATTCTAATAGCTTCTGAGGGATTATTTTCCATCATAGGTACGTGTTTATAGGCTGCAGCGTGATAAATTAAAGAGGGCTTATATTTTTCAAAAACACTTTCCATT
>JALSLF010000429.1 GCA_026988445.1 Bacteroidales bacterium | reverse complement strand
ATGCATTATCATTGGCTTCATTTTCTGTTTTTTGCAGCACTATGGTATTTTTTGTCAATATTTTATTGATTTCATCAATAACTTGCTCTGTATCGGCTCCTGCCCTATCAATTTTATTGATAAAAAATATGCTTGGAATATTTAGCATTTGTAGCTGCTGCCACAAAGTTTCGGTATGTGATTGTACACCTTCAACCGCAGAAATTATTAATACGGCACCATCTACTGCAAGTAAAGTACGCTCGGTTTCCGATGAAAAATCAATATGCCCCGGAGTATCAATCAGGTTAACGGTAAAATTGTTTTGCGTAAACGAAACACATGCTGCACGAACAGATATTCCTTTTTCTCTTTCAATAGTCAAAAAATCAGTTTGACTGGTTCCTTTATCTACATTGCCCTTTGTTCTGATGCCTCCACCTGCAAAAAGCAGATTTTCCGTAAGCGTAGTTTTTCCGGCATCAACATGAGCAAACAATGCTATATTTCTTATCTTATTCATAAATTTGGTTTTCGGTACAAATGTATTAATTGCAGATGATAATCATACTATCGATTCTTCAAAACATTTTTACAAAATCAATTAAAATTCTAACTTTGATACCTGAATTTAAAATTAAATCTTAGAAATATGAAAAAGTATATCAGCTTATTAATGATTGCTTTTGTACTGTTTAATTTTAGTGCAAAAGCCGATGAAGGCATGTGGATTATTTCGCTTTTGAATAAAAACTATGCCGATATGAAAAAACAGGGCTTTAAACTTACGCCCGAAGATATTTACAGCCTTAACCATGCAAGTATTAAAGATGCAATTCCTATTTTTGGTCGCGGCTGCACATCTGAAATTGTTTCGCCAAACGGCTTATTGTTAACCAATCACCATTGCGGATACGGAGCTATTCAATCGCAAAGTTCTGTTGAACATAATTATTTAAGAGACGGCTTTTGGGCAAAATCCTATAAAGATGAATTACCTATTCCCGGTCTTTCGGTTCGTTTTTTAGTAAAAATAGAAGATGTTACCGCCCAAATTAATAAAAAACTAAACTCTAAAATGACCGAAGAACAAAGACAGGCAATTATAGATAAAATCAGCAAAAAAATAGTTGATAAAGCTAACAAAGGCAATAATTATATTGCAAGCGTTCAGTCATTTTTTAACGGAAACAGCTATTATTTGGTTATTTATGAAAAATACAGCGATGTACGCTTGGTAGGCACTCCTCCCGAAATGATAGGAAAGTTCGGTTACGATACCGACAACTGGGTTTGGCCTCGCCATACCGGTGATTTTAGTGTGTTTCGTGTATATATGAGCCCTGATGGCAAACCGGCAGACTATTCGCCCGAGAACGTACCTTTAAAACCCAAATATTTTTTACCGGTATCTTTAAAAGGAGTTGAAAAAGGTGATTTTACCATGATTGTAGGCTATCCCGGACGCACGAATCGCTATATGACTTCCTACGGAATTGATGAACTAATTAATATAACCAATACCAACCGTATTAAAATTCGCGGCATCCGTCAAGAAATTATGATGGCTGATATGAAAGCC
>JALSLF010000428.1 GCA_026988445.1 Bacteroidales bacterium | reverse complement strand
TTTAACGAATGAGTTTATTTATTTTTTCAAAAAGTACTTCTTTTTTAATCGGTTTTTCAACATAATCATTGCATCCGGCTTGGAGCACACGCTCTTTCTCATTATCCAAAGCAAAAGCTGTTTGTGCAATTATCGGCACATCAAAACCTTCGTTTCTTAGTAGTTTAGTCGCTTCGTATCCATCCATTACGGGCATTCCCATATCCAACAAAACAATATCTACATGCCTATCGGATTTAACAATATCAAGCATTTCTTTTCCGTTTTTTGCTCTTATAATATTTGCCTTGGTTTGTTGCAATGTTTTTTTCAACAATACAAAATTCATCTCCATATCTTCGGCAATCAAAATAACTTTATCTTTCCAATTGTACTCCACAGTATTATTTTTTTTAATACACAAATTTATATCAAATTTTTCAAGTAGTAACAATATTCTTTAATTCTACCTCTATTAATTTCCAATGCTCTTTTAAGTGCTTAATTTTACCGGCAATCATCTGCTCATCCGGTTCTATGCCAGCTGAATTAATTTCTATTTTTTTTGCAATTTCCGATAAATCCTCACGCCCGATATACCGAAAAGTGGATTTCATGGAATGCGCCGTAATTTTTATATTTTCAAAATCTTTATCTTTCAACAATAAAGACAAATTCCCTAATTGCAAAGGAATTTCTTTTAAATAAGCATTAATTGTTTTATTAATTCTGTTTTTATCATTTTTAAAAAGCTGTTTAAAAAAATCAATATTTACAATTTTGTTTTCAACTGTTTGGATAGTTTTATTTTTCTTTTGAATATCCAATCTATTACCTGTTAATTTTAAGATTTCAGCAATTAAAGCATCCGGGCTAACCGGTTTTGACAGCAAGATATTCATTCCTGCAAGTTTTCCTTTTTCAATCTCTTCTTTTACGGCATTTGCCGATAATCCTAAAATAGGGATATTATTTAAAGGTTCGGGAAATTTTTCACGAATATATTTTGTCGCTTCATAACCATCCATTTCGGGCATACGAACATCCATAATAATTAAATCATAGTATTTTTCTTTTAAAAACTGCAATGCTTCCCTCCCGTTAAAAGCTTCATCGAGTTTAATTTTATCGGTATATGCAGATAACAAATCTTTAAGTAAAATCATATTTAATTTATCATCTTCAACCGCCAAAATATTTAATTCTTTCTGTATATTAAACTCAATATTTTCAGATTGTTTAACAGGTATTTCTCCTTCAATTTTATCATAAGGCAATGTAAAATAAAAACTTGTACCTTTATTTAGTTCTGATTCATACCATATTTTCCCGCCTAATTTTTCAACCAATTGTTTAGTAATGGATAAACCCAAACCCGTTCCACCCGGATTTTTTATTTTTTTATTCACAATTTGCCCAAATCTGCTAAAAACCAATTCTCTTTTGTCAAGTGGAATTCCTATCCCTGTATCTTTTACATAAAATTGAATATACTCTTTACCGGGAATAATATAGCCAAATTCGATTGAGCCCTTTTCAATAAACTTAAGTGCATTACCCAATAAATTGCTAAATATCTGAACAAAGCGGAAATTATCGGTTTTTATGGCAAAATGCTCGTCGGCAATGTATGTTTTGAGCTTTAGCTCAATGTGATTTTTGTTTTTATTCAGTTTTTCTTTTTCAAAAGTAGCTTTTAGCTCAGAAAGCGTTTTATTAACAAAACAGGTACCTTTCTCGATATGAATTTTCCCGGCTTCAATCTTGGAAACATCAACAATATCCTGAATTAAGTTCAACAAATTTCCGGCACTATTGGCAATATACTCGCTATACTCTTGCCTTTGTTTATCATTAATGGTTGAGTTGGATAATAAGCGTGAAAATCCTACAATTGCATTTAGCGGAGTACGTATTTCATGACTCATATTTGCCAGAAATGCAGATTTTAATAAATCAGCTTCTTCAGCTTTATCTTTGGCTTTTTTTAATTGCTCTTTTGAGCGCTCTTGTTCTGTAATATCTTGAATAATACCCGGTATATGATTTTTATCTACAGACTTGCTCAAATTTTTTGTTACTACCCTAATGGTAGTTTTTCGATAATCATTTAAGCGGGTAAAAGAAAATACCAAATCAATATCTTTAAACTCCTTAATATTTTTCTTTAATTTTTGATAAATAATATCTGCCTGTTCAATATCAAAAAGCATTCTCAAAAAGCGGGAAAGAGGAAGCTCAGTTTGTTTTTCCAAGCCAATAATTTCACAAGCTTCATCAGACAAAATAATTTTTTTGCTATCCTTTCTATACTCCCAAAACCCTACTTGTGCAACCGAACATGCAAGTTGAATTTTTTCTTTTAAACCGGAAAGTTCACTCCTTATTTTGCTTAAATTTTCCAAATTAATGAGTTTTGATGAGCCTATACAAAACTAAATGTTTTTGGGTAAATTGAAAAAAAAAATTAAATTCGTGCACATATATGCACAAATTTGAGCTATGGCTGATTGGATGAACAATTTCAATACGGGTGATAATATCCGGAAATTCAGGATAAATATGGTAACTCTTGCCTTTATAGGTGAAGAAAAGGAACTGGAACCGGATTTTCGCGAACAGTATGCTGCCCGTTCATTAAACCAATTACGTTTTGCCCTGTTTTCGGCACTAATTATTTATTCTCTTTTTGGTATTTTAGATGTTGCTTTAATTCCTGATTTTACGCATAAATTATGGACAGCAAGATATCTGATAGTAAGCGTATCTTTGTTAGGTCTTTTATTTTTGAGTTTCTTACCGTTTTTTAAAAAAATCATGCAGCCTGTTGGTGTATTATTGGTAATTTTTACAGCAATGGGCTTATTTAGAATGATGACCGTTGCACCCGGCGATTTAAGCAATTATTATTTTGCAGGTTTAGGATTGGTTTTAATTATGAACTATGGTTTTTTGCGTTTGCGTTTTATTTGGGCAAGTGTTGCAGGAATTATTGTTATTACCACATATATTCTTTTGTCGTTTGCCGTATTTAAAACGCCTTTTCTGTTAAACATTGTCAATAGTTTTTTTCTGATATTTATGAATATTATAGGGATGTTTATTGCTTATAATCTGGAACTAAATTATCGAAGAGTATATTATACACATCAACTTTTACAAATTGAGCGCTCAAAGCTTAAAACACTCAACGCTCGATTAGAAGCAAAAGTAAAAGATAAAGCAGCTCAAATTGGTAATTTGAATAAAGAAATTCAAAAAGAGATAGATAAAAAGAAATAAAATATAAACAAAAAT
>JALSLF010000427.1 GCA_026988445.1 Bacteroidales bacterium | reverse complement strand
TTTAAACGAATTTTAATTATTACATTTTTTTTGATAGTCCTTATTTTTATTGGAGGCTATGTTTTTGTTAACCACATTGCTACAAAAGCCCTGCCTGATTACGGTGCTGATATTAAACTCAAAGGTTTAAAAGAAAAAGTTACGGTGTATAGAGATAAGTTTGCCGTACCCCACATTTTTGCAAAAAACGATGAAGATTTATATCGTGCCACTGGATATATTTTGGCACAAGACCGTTTGTGGCAAATGGATTTACTGCGTAGAGTTACCGAAGGTAAACTATCTGAGATATTTGGAGAAGATTTAGTAAATGCCGATCAACTTTTCCGTTCATTAAGGATTACCGAAAAATCAAAAATAGTTATTGAAAAAACTGATAAAAAAATTATTAGTGCTCTGGAAGCTTTTGCCGATGGGGTTAATCAATATATTGAAACACATAAAGATAAACTGCCACCTGAGTTTACTATCCTGGGTTATGAGCCTGAAAAATGGAAAATTGAACACTCTATAAACCTAATCGGCTATATGGCTTGGGATTTAAGTTCTCCTTCATGGAGTGCTGAAATTACTTTATACAAATTAAGTAAAAAAATTGATTCGTTGAAATTTATACAAATGCTGCCCGACTTGAATTTACAAAAAACTTTTGTTTACCCGGATAACTACCTTGACACAAATGAGTTAAGTATGCGGACAGCTTTACTTTTACAAAGCCGAAAAATTGAAGAAATGGGTTTGGACATATTTGGCGGAAGTAATAATTGGGCAGTAAGCGGGAAAAAAAGCACTACGGGGAAACCAATATTATCAAACGACATGCATCTTGGTTTTGGAACTCCGGGTATTTGGTATCAAATACATCAACATGTAAAAAACGGATTAAACGTAAGCGGCGTATTATTGCCCGGGCAACCTTTCATTATTGATGGACATAACGAAAATATTGCTTGGGGAATGACCAATGTTAGTGTGGATAATATAGACTTTTATGTAGAAACCATTAATCCTGAAAACCCTAACCAATATAAATTAGATGGTGAATGGAAAGATATGGAAATCCGTAAAGAAAAAATTAATATAAAAGGAGGTAAAACTATTGAAGAAACACTGCGTTTCACCCATCGCGGACCGGTAATTTCAAAATTTAAAGGTCTTGATAACAAAGTAGTTTCAATGCGCTGGGCAGGTAATGATTTTAGTAATGAATTACGCTCGGTATATCTATTAGATAGAGCCGCTAATTGGGAGGAATTTAAGGACGCATTAAAAACTTTTATCGCTCTTGGACAAAATGTAAACTATGCTGATATTCAAGGAAATATAGGTTTGCAAGCAGCAGTGGGCATTCCTATCCGCAAAGGCGACCCCAAAATGATTTTACCCGGCGAAACATCGGAGTATGATTGGCAAGGCTATGTTCCTTTTGACTCTTTACCGTATGAGTTTAATCCTGAAAGAGGATATGTTTCATCGGCAAACAACCGAACTGTTGGCGATGAGTATCCGTATTATATAAGTTATTGGTTTGCAAAACCAAACAGAATAGATAGAATAAGAGAAATGTTGGAGGCAAAAGATAAACTTTCGATTGAAGACTTTAAAGCCATGCTTGCCGATAGAAAATCAAAAATGCCGGGTAGAATTTTACCACAGATATTAAAAGTTTTAGAACAATCAAAAAATTTGGATAATGTAGAAGCCAAAGCCTTAGATTTATTAAAGAATTGGGATTATACCTTAAGCAGAGAAAGTGGAGCAGCAGCAGTTTTTGAATATTTTTACGTATGTTTTGCAAAAAATATTGCCAAAGATGAAATTGGAGAAGAAATGTATTCTGATTTTCAAGGAAATAAAACTTTAGTTCAAACACTTATCGAAAATTTGATGCAAAACACCTCAAATTCATGGTTTGACAATATAAATACAACCGATAAGCACGAAGATTTTGAGGATATTGTGCTTCAGTCTTATAAAGATGCGATTGATTCTATGGAGAATAAACTGGGGGTACAGCCTGAATATTGGCAATGGGGGAAAATTCATACCTTTACACAAAAGCACCCACTCGGCAAAGTAGCTGTACTTGATTTTGCATTTAATTTAAACAGAGGTCCTTTTGAGGTACCGGGAAGTTATCATACCGTATCGCCTTTTGCTTATAGTTTCAATAAATTATTTGATGCGTTTCACGGAGCTTCGGAACGGCATATTTTTTCAACAGCTAATTGGAACGAGTCGCTTACGGTAATACCATCGGGACAAAGTGGAATTCCTGCAAGTAATTATTATTGCGATCAAACAAAATTATATCTGCAAGATAAGTATCATAGCGATTATTTTGACAAAAAATTTATTGAAAAAGCTGCAAAGTATAGAATGGTAATAAAACCAGAGTAAATTTACGAATATTAAGTTGAGTATATGAAAACGACTATTTCACGAGCGGAAGCATTGGATGTTTGGGATAAATATCTGAAAACAAAATATTTGCGCTATCACACACTGGAAAGTGAAGCCATTATGCGAAAATTGGCGGAACACTTTAATAAAGACCCTGAGTTTTGGGGCATCACCGGACTGTTGCACGATTTAGACATGGATGTCATTAATGGAGATTATTCAAAACACGGATATAAAACAGTAGAAATATTAAAAGAAGAAGGTTTTGAAATACCCGAAATGTTTAAAGCGATTATTTCACACACCGAAGGTATAAGTGGTGCGGAAGCTAAACGGGAGAGTGATTTTGAAATTATTCTTTCGGCAGCAGAAAATATAACGGGACTAATATCGGCATACGTACTGATGAAACCGGAGAAAAAAATCGCCGGAACTAAGGTAAAATCCATAAAGAAAAAATTAAAAGCAAAAGCCTTTGCAGCATCGGTAAATCGTGAATTTATCTATGATATTGAAAAAGCAGGTATTGATTTAGACACTTTTTTGCAAATAGCCATTGATGCTATGACCGAAATTGCCGGAGAGGTGGAAATGTAAAATTAATTTCAATCATTTTTTGTATATTTGTAAAAAAAGTACAATGGAAGCAAAAGTAAATATAAAAATACATACTGACCAGCTTATTCAAATTCTAAAACAATTAGATACTAAAGAACGTGTTTCAATTTTAAAAGAATTCACAAATGAATGGAAAATTATTTTGGGAATTGAAGAATTTAAGGGGATGACTATTGATGAATATACGTATAAATTGGAACAAGGTTTAAAAGATTGCCAACAAAATAGAATACTCACTCATAACCAGATGAAAGATGAAATTGAAAAATGGAAAACACACATAAAATAGTTTGGTCAGAAAGTGCAAAAAACGACTTACATGATATTTATGATTATTATTCTTTATTTTCCATAAATTTAGCGGATAAAATTATTAATCTAATTTATGAAACAGTATCAAAATTAAAATATCCTGAAAATATAAATATTGGACAATTTGATGAGTTTAATAATAATTTCAGACGTATAATTTCAGGTAATTATAAAATTTTTTATTCTTTTATAGATGAGCAAGTGCTCATAATAAGAATATTTGATAGCAGACAAAATCCTGAAAAGTCAAAATATTAAGGGTAAATTTATGTGAAATTAACTATAGTTTCAAATTGTCTTTATACCATTTGCTTTCTAATTTTTCGTACCGGTAATTTTTGATATAATCAATAGCTTCAAAGGCACTTTCAGCCACAAAATATAAACGGCTGTAATCGCTGCGTGCAAAACTGTGTTTATAAAAAACGGCAAATTGTTCAAGTAGTTGATTATAAAAGCCGTTAATGTTCATAATAACAATTGGTTTTTGATGTACTTCGAGTTGCTTTAAAGTCATAACCTCCAAAAGCTCTTCCAGTGTACCAAAACCACCCGGCAAAGCAATAAAAGCATCGGCATAAGCACTAAGTTTTTCTTTGCGCTCACGCATATCTTTGGTTATTATTAAATTTTCAGTACTGAAACAAGCCAATCCTTTATCATAAATTAATTGCGGAATAATACCGATTGAATTTCCACCAAGCTCTTTAACACGCCGCGCCATAATACCCATTAAACCAACTTTAGAACCGCCGTTTACCAATTGCAATCCTTCCTTTACAATTAATTCTGCCAACTCTAAAGCATTTTCATTATAAATTTGGTCAATTACATCGCTCGAAGAGCAAAATACACAAATATTTTTCATACTTATTATTCAATTACACATTATTTTATTCACTTAACTATACAACAATCAGCCGGTAGCCAAACATGTATTCATCAAACAAGCTACCGGGCAGCTACCAGTAACAGGATACCAGCTACCGGAAACAATCCATCCAAAACTAAGCAAGTTTCAACAATTTAACCATCCGCCAGTGGTCGGACAAATTTTAACAATGCACCAATTTAACCATTCTATCATTCAATCATTCAATCATTCAATCAACACAATATCATAAATTTCATCACCTACTTCCATTTTATGAACTACCTTCATACCTTCAATAACTTTTCCAAACATGGTATATCTGCCGTCTAAATGCGGAGTAGGCGAATGAGTTATAAACCACTGGCTCGATTCGGTATCCTTTCCCGCAGAAGCCATTCCCAAAGAACCTGTTTCGTAGTAAGAATTATAAAATTCCGACCGAATGGAAAAATCAGGACTACCCCAACCATCACCGCGCGGACAACCATCTTGAATTACAAAATTAGGAACCACACGATGAATATGCAATGCCTTATAAAATTTACTTTTTATTAAGTCGATAAAAGTAGCAACTGTAGCCGGATTATTTTCAACATCCAGGCGGATAATAATATCTCCTTTGGATGTTTTAATCGCAATCTTTTGCGCCGGAACAATTTTTTTAAGCTCCTCCCAGTTTATTTTTTTATACTGAATTTTCGGAAATTCCACTTTCCCGCTATCTCTGAAAAAGACTAATGTTTTTTGCAGCTCCAAATAGGCTTCTAATTGTTTGGGTAATTGCAAATTATTTGCAGCAGTATTTAAAAATTCATAATCGCTTATTATTTTTTTAAACCCGAAATAAGGATTACGCAAAATTCCGGATGCTACAGAAATTAAAGCCACATCGCCGGATAAAACCGCTTTTTTAAAAATACCGGCAAACTGTTTTTGCTTATCATTCTCATGAGTATTTATGCTTTCATAAATTTCGGCCAAAGCATCCATACCCATTGAGCGAATTATCGGTATTTCAGTACTAAAAACCTCATTTTCAATAAATTTCCATTGATTTGCATTTCCTCCCAGCGCTTTCAGTAGCCATGCTTTTTCATAATTATTACCAGATGTTTGGTATTTATCGATAATTATTTTACTGATTTCCGGTTTAGTTTGTTTATCGGCATAGCGATTGGCAGCGAGAAACATATTTGCACGTACCCGCCAATTATTAATTTGCTTTGCTTTTTGTAAATATAGTTGTACATTACCGTGAATTCCCGCATCAATAAAAAATTGCGATGCGCGAATGGCAACATTTACATTTGTATCATTAAGTGCTTTAAAATAAATATCACGAACTTTTTCATAATCAAAAGCCGACAAAGAACGCAATGCATTAATTCGCAAACGATAATCTTTTGCGTTTTCAAAAACCGAATACAAGAACATTAAACTGCTATCAGATAAATTTTTATTGGCAGCAAGAACCAAATTAAGTTGTGTTTCAATTAATGTAGTTTGATGATAAAGGTTCTTTAAAATAATCAGTTGTTCATCATTTACCGGTTCTGTATTCCTGCTTAAAGCTATTGAAGCAAAGTATTTAACATTCTCAGATACTTTTTTTGAAGACAAGAGCCTAAAAACCTCATCGACTAATTGCTCATTAGCCATTCCGCGAATACTAAAACGCGACATAGCCAAAGCTTTTCCCGCTAAAACATCTTCATGCTCAAAATCGGGATGAAAATTAACAATTTGTTGCATTAGTTTTTTATTACCACATTTACCAATTGCTTCCAAAAAAGTTTTTTTAACCAAATCATTTTCTTCTTTTTGCAGTTGAGCATAAAGTATTTTAGCTCCTGCACTACTTGCACATTGACCAATAGCAAAAGCTGCGGCAGCTCTTACCTTCATATTTTCATCACTGAGTAATTTGGCTAAATCAATAACGAGCATACTATCTTGAACCGAAGCAAAAGCCATAGCGGCAGCTTCTCTATATTCAGGTTTTTTACTGTCAAAATAACTAAGCAAAGTATTTATATCCCTACGGTATTGAGCTTTTGCAATTTTTAATATATTTTCATCAGAAAATTTATTTATTGAAGATAATCTATTGTTTGCAGAATGATTTTCATCCGCCTTATTACATGAAAATAAAACGAAAATTAAAAAAGAAAAGAGGAGAATAAAGTTCTTCATAGCTTCATATTTAGGTTAAAATGATAATGTTCGGTAATGCACAACACATGTACGCTAACGAACACGCTTACAGAACCACACAAATATAAATCACTGATATACTGATATTTTAAGTGTATGGCACATGCTTTGGATAAATTTTACTAATCTTTGACAAAATACATTATTTTATTAAAAAACAGATTAAAAAATCGTGTAATTTTTTATTTTTTTGCACTTTTGAACACAATTTGGCTTATACCCATTTTTCAAAATAACAAACATGTTAAAAACAAAAAATCTGGTTAAAATATTCCGTAGTGATGAAGTAGAAACCAAAGCACTTAACGAAGTAAACCTTGAAATTAGTGAAGGTGAATTTGTGGCAATTATGGGTCCTTCCGGTTGCGGAAAATCAACCCTACTTAATTTACTGGGTTTATTGGACAATCCTACATCAGGCGAAATCTATTTTCAAGGAATAAATGTGAGCAATTTTAAAGAACAACAACGCACAAAACTACGAAAAGCAACCGTAGGGTTTGTATTTCAAAGTTTTAATTTAATTGACGACCTTACTGTTTATGAAAATGTAGAATTGCCTCTGCTCTACTTAAAATATTCTGCAAGTGAACGAAGAAAAAAAGTAATAGAAGTTCTTGAAAGCTTACAAATTGCACATCGGAAGAAACATTTTCCTCAACAACTATCCGGTGGTCAACAGCAGCGTATCGCTATTGCTCGTGCAGTAGTTACAAATCCTAAATTAATTCTTGCTGATGAACCAACAGGAAATTTAGACTCTGTAAACGGTGAAGAAGTTATGAATTTGCTTAAAAACTTAAATAAACAAGGTACTACTATTGTAATGGCAACACATTCAAAGATTGATGCCGAAAAAGCACACAGAATAATTCAATTATTTGATGGACACATTGTTACTGAAAATATTACCGCATTGTAATAAAAAAAATGCTAAAAAATTATCTAAAAATAGCCGTCCGCAATATTTTGCAACATAAGCTATACACATTTACTAATGTGTTTAGTCTTTCAGTAGGTTTAGCTGCATTAATTATTGCAAGTTTATATTTGCTGGACGAATTTTCTTACGATACTTTTCAAAAAAAGTCAGAACGGATTTACCGTATTGCATCGGTATATGAAAAAGACAGCACCTTACTTGAAACCGCACTCACACCCTATCGTTTAGGGCAAAGTTTACAGAATGATTATCCTAAACTTATTGAAAATCACTTTCGGCTTCTTAACTTTCAAAATCCATCAATACTAATTGAGTATAAAGACAAACATTTCAACGAAAAAAACTTTTTTATTACCGATTCTTCTTTATTTGAAATTTTCAATTTTGATTTTTTACAAACGCAGAAAGATTTTCAATTCAGCAAATTAAATACGGTAGTAATTTCAGAAAAAATTAAAGATAAATACTTTGGTACATCAAACCCAATTGATAAAGAAATTTTAATTGACGGAATTCCTGTAAAAGTTATCGGTGTATTCAAAAATCTACCTAAAAAAAGCCATGTCCGCTTTGATATTTTAGTATCATTTAAAACCTTTGAGTACATCATAGGTTATGAACCTGATTCATGGTTATGGAATGCGT
>JALSLF010000426.1 GCA_026988445.1 Bacteroidales bacterium | reverse complement strand
TATTTTTCTCTGAAAAATAAAACGCTTTCTGTAGATACTTGTTGTTTGGGTCGTCAAACCATAAATGTAATTTTGCACATACATCAATAGCTTGGTCATAAATTGTATTTGATACTTTCCCCAACTCTAATTTATCTTGTTTTGAAACGGTTGTTTTGCGAATTATATCAATTGCTGTATCGCATTTTAAATAAGTGTTGTAGGCTGCAATTAAATTAGTTTCAGAAGAATCTCTCACAAAAAGTCCTGTAAATGTTTTGGCTTTTCCTTTTAGCGAATTTAATAACTTTTTACTGTCATAATAATTATTAATGTTCGGATTTTCATAGATATTTAAACTATCCGGATTAAAGTTTTTTACATTAACCGATAGGCTGAGTTGAAAATACTTAAGAGCTTTATCATATTTTTGCATTTCGTAATAAATATTCCCGATATTCAGATAAGGGAGTATCAAAGCAGGATGTTTTTTCCCGAAAAACATTATTTTTAGATTAACCGCTTTTTGGTGATAATCCAATGCTTGTTGATAATCGCCTTTTGCAGCGTATATATTTCCTATATTGGTATAATAATCGGCAATTTCGGGATGTTCTTCACCAATAGCAGCTTTTTTAATATCCAAAGCATTAAAATAGAATGAAAGCGCCAAATCATACTGTCCGCTTTGGTCGTATATATTCCCGACATTGTTGTAGGTAAGTGCTAAATCAGGATGATTAGCACCTAATGTTTTCCTTTGAATATCCAAAGCTTTTTGTAAAACATCCAGAGCATTCTCATCATCACCTTTTTGGGTATATATGTTCCCAATGGCTATTAAATCTTTTGCAAGCAAAGGATGGTTTTCGCCGTAATTTTTTTTATGAATACTTAAGGCTTGCATGTAGTAGTCCATAGCCATATCCCAGTCGCCTTGGTCTTTATACACATTTCCCAAACCAAAATAATAATTAGCAAGCTCAGGATAGTCTGCCCCAAAAATACTTTTTTGAATTTCTATTGCTTTCCGGTGATTTTCAATAGCTAAATCGTATTGACCGAGTGCTTCGTAAACAATTCCCATATTATTGTATGATGCAGCTGTTTCAGGGTGATTATCTCCCAGGATTTTTTTACGTATCCGCAAAGCATTTTTATAATAATCCATGGCAATTTCGTATTCTCCTTTTTCCGAATATCCGTTACCCATATCATTATAAAGGTTTGATATAAAAATGCTTTCGTTATCTCCAATTGCCAAACGAATTGATAATGCACGGTCGTATATATCAAGTGCTGCATCAACATCTCCTTTGAAAAAATAAGCAAGTCCCAAGTTGTTGTAAAAATTTGCCGAATATTCGTTGTTCTCATCAAAATGCTTTGCTGCTTCGCTTAATTGCTCTTGAAAAAAAGAAATAGCTTTATCAAATTCATTTTTTGCCAATAAAATACTACCCACTTCATTTTGAACGATAAGGTAATTATCCCAGTCCTCATTTTTTTTAAATAATCCGGCAGCTTGTTTTAAATAATAGTCGGCACTGTCTAATTTATATTTGTATTTTAAATCAATACCTTTTTTAT
>JALSLF010000425.1 GCA_026988445.1 Bacteroidales bacterium | reverse complement strand
AGTATCCCCCGCCCGCAGGGTTCTGCCTATGATATAGGACCTTTTGAATATAAACCAAAAAAATAAAAAAAATGAACACTTTAATCATTTCACGACTATTTATTCCGGTTTTTTCTGTTCTATTAATGACTTCTTGCTCAAAAAACGATGCAGAAGAACTTGTTCCTTTGCCTTATACAGAAGGAACAGTGCGAATTGCAAAGTGGAAAGATGATAAAAAGGCGGCTCTTTTAATTCAGTTTGACGATAGTACACCCGGACAAGCAACGCTTGGAGTGCCTGCAATGAGCAAAAGAGGCTTAATTGGTACTTGGTATGTAAATCCCGGCGGTGAATATTATTTATTGCATAAAGATGTATGGGAAAATGAGGCTCCGGCAGGTAATCAGGAATTAGCAAATCATACAATGACTCATACAGGAGCAAGTACTTATGATGAGGTGGTTTATGAAGTTGGTGATGCTTCAAAAGCTATTTGGCGAATTAGAAAAGAAGAAGATTTTGCATCTTTAATTGCCTTTAATAGGGGAGGAGGCACTTCTTGGAACGAAGATGACCTGAAAAAGGTTTTAGAAGAATATAAAAACATTGACCGTTTATCATACACAGGGGTCAAGACCATTGCTAAAACAATACCTATAGGCTCTAATGCCGATGCAATGTATGAATTAATACCCATTGCAATTAATGATAGTATTATATGCAGTTTGCATTTTCATGGTATAGCAGCTAATCAGGGAGAGAGTGATTATGGAAATGGAGCAGTATGGGTGGTTGAATTTGAAAAGTTTTTAGATAAAGTACTTGCCATAAAAGATGAAGTATGGAATACAGGCTATATTAGTATGTATAAATATACGATTGAAAGACAAAATGCAAGTGTAGAAATTGCACAATACAGTGATGAGCAATTTGGAGTAAAATTAACTACTACAACAGATGATAAATATTATAACGAAGCTTTAAGTATTTTGGTTTATTTGCCTTCCGACTGGGAGAAATGTGAAGTTAATAATGATGGCTCTGTTAAAACCTATACTTTGAAAAATGGGGTTTTAATGTTTGATGCGCTTCCTAACAAAGCTGAAATAATGATTGTTAAAAAATAACTTTTATTTTGAAATGATTTTAATTTGATGTATCTTAACCCTTATTTACATTTTTAACTATTACCTAAATTGAGCGATTATCTACTTCAATAAGCACCAATCTATTGAGTTAAAAAGATTTATAAAAAAAGGCTCAAATACTTGAAAGTATTCTTACTTTTTTTCTAAACTTTTTAATCTCAATATCTTGATACTTCTTTTTGTATATAATTGCTCAATTTAGGTATTAAATTTACTTAAACTATGAAAAGAATTTTCGGATTTATTGTGATGAGCATTTTTTTAATAAATGCTTGCGGACCTACTTTAGAATCATCGCAAAAAACTTGGAACAGTAACCTAAAAGCTATTGAAAAATTAAAATCGGAATATCCTGTTTTTGCACCTTTTATAGATCAAAAACTTGCCGATGCAAAAAAAGTTTGGAACGAAGCGCAGGGCATCGCTGAAGAAGAAGCCAAGTTAGATAAAATGGTTGAAGCAAATAATATTTTATCGGGGGGGAGTCTTGGTAATCTGCGTAATATGAAATCGAAAATAAAAGAACTAAAGCGCGAAGAAGAAAATATCCTAAAACAACAAATAGACAGTACGCTTATTAATAAAGCAAATACCGCAAGAACTAATGCACGATTGGCTATTCAAAAAGCGGAAAGTGTACTGGCTATGAGTCAATCGGAATTTGATATTAACAGTATATCTTCCAAAATAGATTTGGCTTATAGCGGATTGGAAGATGCAAAAAGAGAGGTAAGTATTGTTGCCGGCTTAATTAAAAAGGTTAATGATAAAATAGAAGCTGCAAAAAATAAAAAAGAACAAGATTTAAAAGCACAACAAGAAAAAGAAGAAAAAGCAAAAGCACCTATTAAATGTGAATACTGTGGTACTATGAATGATGCCGGTAGTACTAAATGTAAAAGTTGTGGTGCACCATTGCCTGAAAAGAAATGATCATTGAATATACCGGAAAATAAAGCAAACTTTTGTTGAGTTTGCTTTATTTTTTATGCTTAATCTATGATTAAATTATTCCAATAAGCCATCCAAATAGGCATTGCAAATAAGCAAATTACATAAGCAATTAGCATCATGCTGCCCACTTTTTGTGCGTTTCCGCCATATGCTTTTACTTGTAAAATTAAAGAAGTTGCCGGCGCTGCTGCCGATTGTATAACTATTAAATTTGCAAGTACCGGATTTGTTTGATATATCTTAAAGTAATACAATAAGAATACACTTATGGCAGGTATAAGCATAAATTTTACCATATTTACGCGTAAAATATCAATAACAGGCGGTATCTTTTTAAAAGAGATACTACCCAGTGTTGCACCGAGTATAAAAGTTGCTACCGGCACAGCTCCTTTTCCTAATAATTCACTTGAATCAATAATTGCTTGCGGAACAAAATTTCTTAAAGATGCGAGTACAATAATGATTGATGATAAATTTGCAATTAAGGGTGGTGTCAATAAATCTTTGATATTAAATGGCTTGTCCTTTTCTGATGAGGAGGTTATTAATACTTTACCTATGCTCCACATAAGCGGTGTAACACCTAATATGTATAAGAAAATGTAAAGTGTATATGTTGGGAAATCTTCGGGATATAAAATCTGAACAATGGGTAAAACTAAATAAGCTGCATTTTGCATACTACTTAGGGGCAACATATTTTTGTTTTTTTTCCAATCAGGAAAATAAAAGATAGAGGCAATAAAAAGACCTCCTATTACCATTCCTACACCTAAAAGTGGTAAAATCCACCATGTTTTATCATTTTCGGGATAAAAATGTAATAAATTATTTGAAAAAATAAGCGCCGGTAATAATATTATAACTGTGAATTTTGATAATGCCGCAATTTGCTCTTGTGTAATTATTTTTCGTCTTACTAAAAAACCTGCAATTAACATTATTATAAAAATCCGTAGCATGGCTCCAGATACGGATTGTATTGTTGACCAAAAAACTTCCCCCATTATTTTACTTACTTTAGTATATAGTCAGCATCAATTAGTTTATTCCCTTTTTTATCGTATTTTGCATAATTAAATCCCTCCTGAATACTATATGCTCCGGTTTCTCCGGCTTTATTCAGCGCAATGTAGCCGATTTGAAATTTTTTGTAGTCCGGCAATTTTTGTTTGATGCGTTCAATTGCTTTTTCGCATGCTTGTTGTGGGCTAAGACCGTTTCGCATAAACTCTACAATCAAGAAGCTACCCAGGGTTTTCATAACTAATTCGCCCATACCGGTTGCCGCAGCAGCACCTACTTCATTATCAACATATAATCCGGCACCTATAATCGGAGAATCACCTACTCGTCCATGCATTTTATAGGCTAATCCGCTGGTTGTGCATGCGCCGGATAAATTGCCTTGTGCATCAATGGCTACCATACTAATGGTATCGTGATTTTCGATATTAATTACCGGTTGGTATTTTGCTTCTTTTTTCCATTCTTCCCATTCTTTTTTAGCTTTCTCGGTAAGTAAGTTTTCTTTTTTAAAACCGTTTGCTAAAGCAAATTGCAAAGCTCCTTCGCCCGATAGCATCACATGAGGCGTTTTTTCCATTACTAAACGGGCAACAGAAATGGGGTGGACAATATGTTGTAGAAATGATACCGAACCTGCATTTCCGTTTTCATCCATAATGCTGGCATCAAGGGTAACAAAACCGTCGCGGTCAGGCAGCCCACCCAAACCGACACTTGTATTATCGGCATCGGCTTCAATTACCATTACTCCTTTTTCTACGGCATCAAGCGCTTTGCCTTTTTTGCTTAAAATTTGCCAAGCTGCCTCATTGGCAGCATATCCATGAGTCCATGTGGATATAACTACCGGTTTATTCCTTAATCCTTTATGTTTTAATACCACGCCGGCTTGGATTTGTTTATGGCTGATTAATGTGCCTGCAGTGGCAAGTATCGATTTTTCTATAAAACTCCGTCTGTTGATTTTCATAATTTTAAACTTTATACAGCATTTCTGCTGGCATTAATGTTCCCGAAAAGTGAACGCACAATCATTTTTTCTAAATTTTCGATTCTTTCTTTATTCTCTTTACCGGTTATTTGAATTTCTTGTAAAGCATATTGTTGAATGGTAAGTAAAGGCAATACTATTTTATGTCTTGTTTCTATTGATGCTTTTGTTTCAGGGCTTTTTTCAAGCAAATCTTTGCGTTTGGTGAGCTTTAATAAAAGGCGTTGTGTATTATTGTATTCATCGTAAATAATTTTCCAAAAATCGCCAAACTCTTCGTCATTTTTCATGTATTCGGTTAATTGAAAAAATGATTTTTTTAATGAAACAATGACGTTCTCAATCAAAGCTTTAAAGAACTTCGATTCTGCATATAAATTTTCTATTTTGTTAAATGCTCCTTCTTGTTCATAATGCAAAAGTGCACTTCCTACTCCAAAAAAGCCCGGTACATTTTGTTTTAACTGACTCCATGCACCAACAAATGGAATTGCTCTTAAATCGGAGAATATCAGCTTATCAGAATTTGCTCTTTTTGTGGGGCGGCTGCCTATTTTTGTTTTTCCGTAATATTTGAGTGTACTCATTTTTTCTAAATACGGAATAAATTTAGGGTGTTCTTTAAAGTTTTTATACTTCCGGTAAGCTAAATCCGAGAGGTGTTCAAGAATTTTTCTATTTTCTGCGCTAAGTTCATTGTTCTCTCCCTGAAAAACCTTGTTTTTAATCCCTGCACTTAATAATTGTTCTAAATTATGTTTTGCCAATTCTATGCTTCCGTACTGCGAAGAAATTGTTTGTCCTTGAACTGTTATTTCAATGGCTTTATTTTCAATATTTTTACCCAATGAAGAATAAAAGGAATGTGTTTTACCGCCTCCTCTTGCCGGAGGACCTCCGCGCCCGTCAAAAAAAACAACTTTGATGTCGTATTTTTGCGCCATTAAGCTCAAATCTTCTTTTGCCCGGTATATTGACCAATTAGCAGCTAAGTATCCACCATCTTTTGTCCCGTCTGAAAACCCGAGCATGATTATTTGTTCATTTTTCCGGCTTTTTAAATGTTTTTTATATGCAGGGTTTTTATATAAAATTTCCATAATTTTTCCGGCAGATTGTAAATCGTTGATGGTTTCAAAAAGAGGAACAATATCTACGGGCATTTTTTTGTTAAAACCGGACATTCTTAGCATGCAAAATACCTGCATTACATTAGTTGCGCTTTGCGTGTTGCTGATTATGTACCGGTGTGCCCCTTTTTTACCGTTTGATTTTTGAATTTTTTTTATGGCTTGCATTGATTCTAGGGTACTTATTGCCATAGGGTCTTTGAATTCCGAAATATTTATTTTTTTATTGATTTCTCCTAAGTAAACCAACTTTTGCTTTTCGTCAAAATCAGCATAGTTTTCCGTTAATACATCGGGATAAATCCTTGTTATATGATTAAATGCCGAGGTATGAATACGTGAGTCTTGCCTAATATCTAAGGATGCAAAATAGAAACCGAAAATACGTACTTTTCGTATCAACTCATCTAAATCGCTAATAAATATGGATTGATGTTTTTCTTTTAAAACCGTTCTGATTTCATGAAGTCTGTCGAGTAGTTTTTCTTGTGTGAGTTCTGTTTTTTTCTTGGGATTAATGATGATTTTTTGGATGTTTTTTTCTAATGATTCTAACTTATTGAAAATACCATTAAAGGTTAATCTTCTTTTTAATTTTTTTAGGTCTGAATGATATTTTTTTAATATTGCCAATTTTAGTTGCTCTGCTACTTTTAAGGTTATTTCGGTAGTAACAAAAGGGTTTCCGTCTCTATCGCCGCCGGGCCAAAATCCAATTTCAAAAATTGCATTAGGGCTTTCTTTTTCAAGAAGGTCTTCAATAATATTATTATAAATTTCAGGAATAGCATCGTATAAAATATTTTCCAAATACCAAATTAAATGATTTGCTTCGTCAAGAGGAGAAGGCTTTTTGTGTTTTATAAAAGGTGTTTTTCCTAATTGTAGCAGCAGGTTTTTTATGAGAACAAAATTGTTGTTTTTTATTGCTTCGGATAAATCAGTAATTATTCCAAGTACCTTACCCGGATAAAACTGAGTAGGGTGTGCTGTAAGAACGGTTCTTATCCTGAAATTTTCAATAAAATGTTTTAATTCTTCTGTTTTTTTTTCTTGCAAAGCTTGTTCGATGATGTATTTTATTGAGTTGTTCTGCTTTTTACTTTGCAAAAGAGGGAAGGCACTTTCTTCAATGGCATCAAAAAGTACGATTTCGCGCTCTACGTACTGAATAAAACGAAACAGAATATCAAATTGTTTTTCTTCTTTAATATCCGGAAGGTAGTTTTCAAAAAATCCTTGTACAATTTGTTTTGGTGATTGTTTTTTTTCAAAACCTTTGCTACAATATGAACTAAAAAGAGGTAATAAAGTACCTACATGTTCTATTTTTTCAAAGGGTAAAGTAGTGAAAATACTGTTGTACAAATTATATTTTAACAGAATATTATCTTCAAATATTTTTTCTATTGATCTTGCCATTGTTAAAACTTTGTTTTATTTATTTGTTTATTGCATTTTAGTTATAGGTACACGGAATTGTTACTTTTCAAAACTCTCTACCTTATTCAAATTTTTTAGCTTTTTGCCATATTTTTTCCATTTCGTCAAGTTTCATTTCTTTTAAGGATTTTCCTTTTTTTATTGTTTGATTTTCAAGATAATTGAAACGTGAAATAAATTTACGGTTGGTGCGCTCTAAGGCTGTTTCGGGATTTACACCATAGAGCCTTGCCGCATTAATTACGGAAAACAGTAAATCGCCAAATTCTGCTTCTGTTTTGTCTTGGTCTGCTACCCGCACCTCTTCTTTTAGTTCTTCAAACTCTTCGTTTAATTTGTCCCAAACTTGTTCTTTTTTGTCCCAGTCAAAACCTACTCCGCGTGCTTTGTCTTGAATACGATATGCTTTAATCATTGCCGGTAAATTTTGAGGTATTCCGCAAAGTACACATCCGTTACCGCCTTTTTCTTTCAGCTTTAATTCTTCCCAATTCTCCGAGACTTCTTGTGCATTTTCTACATCCACATTTCCGTAGATATGTGGATGCCGGTATATTAACTTATCGGATATGGTATTTAGAACATCGGATATATCAAAATCATTGGTTTCGGAACCAATTTTTGCATAAAAAACCATGTGCAACATTAAGTCGCCGAGTTCTTTTTTTATTTCTTGCATATCTTTACGCATTATGGCATCGGAAAGTTCATAAACTTCTTCGATGGTTAATGTACGTAAACTGTCGATGGTTTGGATGCTGTCCCAAGGACATTTTTCACGCAAGTCGTCCATAATATTAAGTAAGTGCTCAAATGCTTTTAATCTTTTATCCATTTATTTACTTTGTAAATGTGTTTATAGCCTGCTAAATTAGCAAAATTAATTGTAAAATGCTTGGGTTGTTGGATTGTTAAGCTGTCCAATTGTTGAATTGTTGTTGGTAACTGGTTTCATTTTACTGGTGTTTGATAGTTTTGTTGCATGATTGCGTTTTTGATTACCGCTGTATTGTTTATTGAATATTTTATAAGTAGATAAACTTGCCTGACTACGGCGGATTGTTGTTGGTAGCTGGTAGCTAAAAATTCTTGAATAATTTGATGCTTTTCTTAGTCAGTAAAATATTTGTTTGACTTTTGAATAATTTTACTTCCTGTTAATCCTAAAATAACTTTACTTTTTTTATTCATTTTTACATCTTTGTGTAAACCTATTTTAGGACGATTCAACTATTGTTTCAATTCCTTTATGGTGCGATTAAAAGATTGAAGTATTCACTATTTAATAATTCAATAATATCTGTTTCAATTCCTTTATGGTGCGATTAAAAGTTTAACTTTTAATACGTACGTGTCAATCCCTTGCTTGTTTCAATTCCTTTATGGTGCGATTAAAAGACCGATTTACTTTCCAAACCTCATCCCGCTTATTCGTTTCAATTCCTTTATGGTGCGATTAAAAGCGATGAGGTTAAGATGTGTTAGGTGGGACAGCTGAGTTTCAATTCCTTAATGGTGCGATTAAAAGGTTAATCTCATTCGTTCATTTTTATAATAATTTTTGTTTCAATTCCTTAATGGTGCGATTAAAAGGTAAAATAACTGTAAAGGGCATCGTAACACTGCATCGTTTCAATTCCTTAATGGTGCGATTAAAAGAAAGTATGGAGCAAACCGGGACACGTGTAAGTGCTAAGTTTCAATTCCTTAATGGTGCGATTAAAAGTTTATATATTGCTTTTGATACAAACATAAATATAAACGTTTCAATTCCTTAATGGTGCGATTAAAAGCAAAAAAACACACAGCAATTTGACTTGTTCAAAAATTGTTTCAATTCCTTAATGGTGCGATTAAAAGTTAAATATTAGGAAACTCCTGATATTGTAATTCTTCGTTTCAATTCCTTAATGGTGCGATTAAAAGTTTTATCACTACTAAATATCATTCCATTATATTCAAGTTTCAATTCCTTAATGGTGCGATTAAAAGTTTATGAAAAAACTATTTAAAAAACTCTTAACCAATGTTTCAATTCCTTAATGGTGCGATTAAAAGATCAAGTTTCAAATGACTATAAAATCACCGTTATATGTTTCAATTCCTTAATGGTGCGATTAAAAGTTAGTAGGTTTTATTACCTACAACGGATTGGCGGTAGTTTCAATTCCTTAATGGTGCGATTAAAAGGAAAAATTAATACCTTATTTGCCTTATAATTTAAAAGTTTCAATTCCTTAATGGTGCGATTAAAAGTGCCTTATTATTGAGTATTTTGCGTAAATATATGCGTTTCAATTCCTTAATGGTGCGATTAAAAGTGCAAAGCCGATAATTGATACCGATTATTTTAAAAGGTTTCAATTCCTTAATGGTGCGATTAAAAGACTTATTAAAATATAAAAATAGGTACTTTATTCCTGTGTTTCAATTCCTTAATGGTGCGATTAAAAGTAAAATAATAAGTAAATTCTCATCATCATTAGGCAAGTTTCAATTCCTTAATGGTGCGATTAAAAGAAAGGTATCGAGGGTTTGCGTCCGGTATCATTCAGGAGTTTCAATTCCTTAATGGTGCGATTAAAAGTTTTTAAACCTGCCTTTTCCTGCCAAACCTGTCAAGTTTCAATTCCTTAATGGTGCGATTAAAAGTGTCTGAACGGCACGAACAGGCAGTAGAACAAGGATGTTTCAATTCCTTAATGGTGCGATTAAAAGGTTCAAATCACCTATCGAATTAAGTCCGCTTCTATCGTTTCAATTCCTTAATGGTGCGATTAAAAGCATGTACTTTTTATATGAAATTTGAATATAAAGATGAGTTTCAATTCCTTAATGGTGCGATTAAAAGAGCAATACCTGCCTTTTCAGGGATTAAAGTTCATGAGTTTCAATTCCTTAATGGTGCGATTAAAAGTAAATTAAAAAATCTCTAATAAAGTTATCCATGTTTCGTTTCAATTCCTTAATGGTGCGATTAAAAGGGCAAAATTAATTCGTGAAATGACCGATTTTTATATGTTTCAATTCCTTAATGGTGCGATTAAAAGTTTTGCATCATTTCTATTATTGAAATTAGCTTTTTTGTTTCAATTCCTTAATGGTGCGATTAAAAGTTATATTTCCGGCAATTTCCAAAGGACTTATAAAAAGTTTCAATTCCTTAATGGTGCGATTAAAAGTGCGGTAACAATATCGGCACTTTAAAAATTTAAATAGTTTCAATTCCTTAATGGTGCGATTAAAAGGATAGACTTACTTGCAGATTATTCAAGTCAAAATTTGTTTCAATTCCTTAATGGTGCGATTAAAAGTGTTTCCCAACGCCATCGTAACCTGCCTTGAGCCCCGTTTCAATTCCTTAATGGTGCGATTAAAAGTGGGTTTAAATATCCAGATAAAAAATATAAGGAAATGTTTCAATTCCTTAATGGTGCGATTAAAAGGACCGGGTAGGCGCCTTTATGGCTTTTGCTGATATGTTTCAATTCCTTAATGGTGCGATTAAAAGACAAAGACGAGAAGAGAGCCCGGAAGATGTTGAAATGTTTCAATTCCTTAATGGTGCGATTAAAAGTACGGGTTACATGACGCATTTTGCATACCATTTTATGTTTCAATTCCTTAATGGTGCGATTAAAAGAACATCAAGTTATGGTGGGCAATCTTTAATTCCTCTGTTTCAATTCCTTAATGGTGCGATTAAAAGTCCAATATTCATTGCCAATTCTTCGCCTAAGTGTCGTTTCAATTCCTTAATGGTGCGATTAAAAGTACCGCACCTGCTTTGATTGAAGATATCACAATATTGTTTCAATTCCTTAATGGTGCGATTAAAAGATTATGAAACGAGATATACAAGATAAGGCTCTTGTGTTTCAATTCCTTAATGGTGCGATTAAAAGCAGGGGCGACCAACTTCAAAAGTTATAATAAATATATGTTTCAATTCCTTAATGGTGCGATTAAAAGATTCTGTGATTAATTGCTCATTTTGCATGTAATCATGTTTCAATTCCTTAATGGTGCGATTAAAAGTGCAAGGAGTTAGGTATAAAAAATGGTGGTTGGCTGTTTCAATTCCTTAATGGTGCGATTAAAAGTTTAGATAGTTTAAATCAGTTAATTGATAATGTTGAGTTTCAATTCCTTAATGGTGCGATTAAAAGTTATTGGTTTAATCGGTTTATTGTTGAAGAACTTTAGTTTCAATTCCTTAATGGTGCGATTAAAAGTGCAAATTTAATATTGTCTGTATGATATGGTCTCCCGTTTCAATTCCTTAATGGTGCGATTAAAAGAAAATGGATAGATAATTCGTTACATGAAAGGTCTGGGGTTTCAATTCCTTAATGGTGCGATTAAAAGTAAATGTATTATTGATTTTTTACTTCCGTAATAACGTTTCAATTCCTTAATGGTGCGATTAAAAGTTGCTGGGTCTGAAGCAAAAATGTCGGGTTTAAATATGTTTCAATTCCTTAATGGTGCGATTAAAAGACTTCCGAACAATGAAATAAATGGTTTAAATTGTGTGTTTCAATTCCTTAATGGTGCGATTAAAAGGTTTTTAAGCATTGATGAAAATATTTTAATAAGTGAGTTTCAATTCCTTAATGGTGCGATTAAAAGCATTATTTATGGTATCTGTGATTTTTTGCATGATTGTTTCAATTCCTTAATGGTGCGATTAAAAGTTTAATTGGTATTCAATATGTTCTTTATTTTCGCAGTTTC